>CANFIV010000078.1 GCA_947446935.1 Sphingomonadaceae bacterium
GATCTTCCGGGGCATGACAGTAGAGCAGAACATCTCCACCGTGCTCGAGATGGTCGAGCCCGACAAGGCGACCCGCGCAGCAGAGCTTGACCGGTTGCTCGACGAGTTCGGCCTTACGCGTCTGCGCGCTTCGCCTGCCATGGCGCTTTCGGGCGGCGAACGGCGGCGCTGCGAAATCGCCCGCGCGCTGGCAGCCAACCCCTCGATCATTCTGCTCGACGAGCCGTTCGCCGGGATCGACCCGCTCTCGATCAGTGATATTCGCCACCTCGTGATTGATCTCAAGAACCGCGGTATCGGCGTGTTGATCACCGATCACAACGTGCGTGAAACACTCGATATCGTTGATCGCGCCTGCATTATCTATGGCGGCCAAGTGCTCTTCGCAGGTAGCCCGGAAGCGCTGGTGGCTGATCCCAATGTGCGTCGGCTCTATCTCGGCGAGGGGTTCACGCTGTGATTCGCGCTTTTTGGCGATGGGCCCCGGCGCGTTCTGCACGCCGGTCCGGAGACTAGCTGATCATGGCACTGGGTCCGCGGCTCGACCTCCGCCAGAGCCAATCCCTTGTCATGACCCCCCAGCTCCAGCAGGCGATCAAGCTGCTGGCGCTCTCAAATCTCGAAATCGAAGCGTTTATCGGCGATGCGCTTGATGCCAACCCGCTGCTCGAACTCGGCGATAGCGGGCCCGACGGTGCACCGGATCAAGGGCTCGACGCTGCGCCCGAAGAACTGCGCCGCACCCACCTGGAAACCTCGCCGGTTGACCAGCTTGTCAGCGAGGGCCGCGCAGCCGACGACCGCCCGCTCGATATCGATGCGAGCACGCTCGACCGCGACCGTGATACCGGGGACGGAGATACCGGCGAAGGGACCCGGACCGACTTTGCCGAAAGCTTCGGCGATGCGGGCAGCGGCGGTGGCGGCGAAGGTCCCGATATCGATGAACGTGGCGGTGCGTCGGAAACGCTCGCCGAGCACCTCCATGGCCAGATCGGCGCGGTCACGTCGGACCGTGTACTGCTGTTTGCGGCGCGCTGGCTGATCGACCAGATAGACGAGGCAGGGTACCTCGTCGTGGGGCTGGATGAAGCCAGCGGCGCGCTCGGGCTGCCCATGGCGGCGATCTCGGAGGCGCTCGCACTGGTCCAGTCGCTCGATCCCACCGGCGTCGGGGCGCGCACGCTTTCCGAAAGCCTCGCGCTGCAAGCGCGTGAGGCGGATCGCTACGATCCCTGCATGGCACGGTTGATCGACAATCTGGAGCTTGTGGCCCGGGGCGAGATCGCCCGGCTCAAGCGGCTATGCCAGGTCGATGACGAGGATTTTGCCGACATGCTGCGCGAGCTGCGCGGCTATGATCCCAAGCCTGGCCTGCGCTTCGGCAGCGGCCCGGCCGAGGCGGTCGTGCCCGACATTTTGCTGCGCGCGGTGATAGGCGAAGATGGCGCGGAAGGCTGGGACATCGCGCTCAACCCTGCCACTCTGCCGCGGCTGGTGGTCAATCGGCGCTACTATGTTGAGATGCGCCACGCTTGCATGGCCAAGGAGGCGAAGGCCTGGCTGGGCGAACGACTGGCTGATGCAAACTGGCTGCTGAAAGCGCTCGACCAGCGGCAGAAGACGATCCTCAAGGTCGCGGCCGAGATCGTTAAGCAGCAAGAGGGCTTCTTCCGTGGCGGTGTCTCGCATCTGAAGCCGCTCACCCTGCGCACCGTGGCCGAAGCGATTTCGATGCATGAATCCACCGTAAGCCGCGTCACGTCTAACAAATACCTGCATTGCGCGCGCGGGACGTTCGAGCTGAAGTACTTTTTCACCTCGGGCGTAGCCTCGTCCGATGGTGAAAGCGCGGTATCGGCCGAAGCGGTCAAGGCCGCGATCCGCAAGCTGATCGACGCCGAAGACGCCAAGTCCGTGCTTTCCGACGATGCCCTCGTCGACTTGTTGCGTGAGCGGGGTTTCGATCTTGCGCGGCGGACGGTGGCCAAGTACCGCGAGGCGATCGGCCTTGGCAGCTCGGTCCAGCGCCGACGCCAGAAGGCGCTGGCGGGGGTGCGGTGAACGTGGCGATGCGCTTCCTGGTTCTGCTCGTCGCCGCACTTTGGGCGACAATCGGCCTTGGCACTGCGGCCCGGGCGGGAGAGGTTCCGCTATACCGGCCGATCCCGGCCTGGGTCGTGCCAGCCCCGCCGATCGATCCAGCCGCACTTGGCAAGGGCGGGGCCGTCGTGGTGCTCGACCAGCAGGTGCGCATCGAGCATGGCACGGTGCAGGCCTATACCGACAGAGCCGTGCGCGCCGATGCGCCCGAGGCGCTGGCACTGCTCGGCACGATCAACGGTGTCTGGTCGCCGGATATGGGCGACCTTATCATCCACCGGGCGGTCATCCTGCGCGGTAGTCAGGTAATCGATCTGCTCACCGGCGGACGCAGGTTCACCGTGCTCCAGCGCGAACAGGGGCTGGAGCGCCGTGTGCTGGATGGCTCGCTCACAGCCACTCTGCCGGTTAGTGGGCTGCAGGTCGGCGATGTCCTGCGCTTCTCGTTCTCGGTCACGCGGCACGACAAGGCGCTGCGCGGCCATGCGCAGGACCAACGCATGCCGCCATTTGCGCCTGCTCCGGTGCGCTTCGGGCGCATCCGGGTTAGCTGGCCAAAGGGCGAGACGATACAGTGGAAAATCGGCCCCAAAGTGCCTGTCCTGCCCGATGCGTTGCAGCAGGAGGGTTCGGATATGGTGCTCACTTTGCCGCTCCCCCTGCCCAAGCGTGACCCGATCCCCGATGACGCGCCCTCGCGCTTCCGCCGACCGCCGCTGCTGCAGGTGGGCGATTTTGCCGATTGGGCGGATGTCTCGCGCACCATGGCACCACTTTTCGCGACCGAGGGTACAATCGCGTCGGGTAGCCGCCTCGCGCAGGAAGTCGCGGAGATCGAGGCGGCCACGCCCGATCCCCGCGAACGCGCGGCGCGCGCGCTGGAACTCGTCCAGTCGCGCATCAGCTATCTCCTGCTCGGCATGAACGGCGGCAACTATGTGCCGCAGACCCCGGCGGAAACCTGGGACCGGCGCTACGGCGATTGCAAGGCCAAGACCGTGCTGCTGCTCGCCATGCTGCGTGCCATGGGGATTGAGGCGGAAGCGGTTATGGCGGCGTCGCGCGGGGGCGATGCGCTGCCCGAGAGCTTGCCGATTCCGGGCGCGTTCGATCACGTGCTGGTGCGAGCGGTGATCGGCGGTCGCGAGCTTTGGCTCGATGGCACGGGCAGCGGCAGCCGGCTGGCCGATCTCGATGATGTGCCTGCACTGCACTATGTGCTGCCGTTGCGCACCGGAGGTGCCGATCTCAGCCGCGTTACTTGGCGCCGATCCGAACGGCCGGGCACGCGCGCCACGCTGGTGCTCGATCAACGCGCGGGGATCGATTTGCCCACGCTGGTCGATGCGGTCATCGAGATCAAGGGCGGTTCCGGGGCGGCGCTCGCCCTCGCTGCATCGCAGGCCGGGCCGGAAAAACAGATCGAGCTCGCGAAGGATACGGTCAAGCGTCTGCTCGATGAAATCCGTATCACGCAGAGCCGGATCACCAGCGATCAGGCCACCGGGATTACCACGGTTCGCGTACAGGGCCTCATGGCCGGGCCCTGGCGCTTCGAGCGGGCCGGGCCGCGTTTGCCGCTCGATATTGGGCGCAGTCTCGTGATGTTTGCGCCAAGCCGTGCCCGACCGGCTTGGCGCGACATCCCGGTGGCGGTGGAGGGGCCGACCTCGCTTGACCTCTCGGTCACGGTGCGGCTTCCGGACGATGGGCGCGGCTACCGGATTGAGGGCGCACCGGCTTTTGTCGGGCCGCTCGGCGGCGTGCTCTATGATCGCAGCGCGGCGCTCGAAGCCGGACAAGTGCTGCTCCACATCCGCCGCGATGCGCCCGCAGGGGCTGAGATCGCGCCCACCGATCTCGCTGCGGAAAAGGTGCGAATCGCCAAGTATCGCGCCAATGTGCCACTCGTACGCGGCCCAGCCACAGCCCGGCGTTTCTGGGAGGATGATGCGCCTGGCCGCACGCGCTTCGCCGCGCTTGATGCCGCCTATGCCGCATCGTTGCTGATCAAGCCCGATGACGCGGGGCCTTTAGCCGACCGTGCGCGCTTCCGCCGCGCCACGTTCGATCGAGCCGGGGCCTATGCCGATTTTGCCAAAGCCCTCGCGATCGAGCCGAGCGTCACACTCTACAGCGACCGGATCGCCATGCTGATTGACGATGGCCGGTTTGAGGACGCGCTCGCCGATGCGCTCGCCGCGCTCGATATCGATCCGGCCAATCGCACGATGGCGGTCCAGCGCGCCAATCTGCTCGTCAAGCTGGGCCGCAAGGACGAAGCCCTTTCTGTGCGGCAAGACGCGCTCGACGATGCAGGCACTGACCGGCCCAGAGTTGTCGGCTTGTTTGCCGAAGTTCAGGCCGATGCGGGCGAGACACGCGAGGCGCTGGCCGGGCTTGACGAGGCGATGCTGACGCTGCCCGGCAACCCCGATCTGCTCAACCAGCGCTGCTGGATCAAGGCAACGCGTGGGATCGATCTGCAAGCCGCCCTCAAGGATTGCACGCGCTCTATCGAACTGGCCAGCCAGCCCGCCGGGCCGCTTGATTCCCGCGGTATGGTATATTTCCGCATGGGCCGCTTGGCCGAAGCGCTTGCCGATTTCGAGGCCGCGCTTGAAGCCTCGCCCGGCCAGGCCGGAAGCTTGTTCATGCGCGGCGTGATCCGCGCCCAGCTCGGCCAGAAAGAGCGCGCGCGTGCCGACATCGGCGGAGCCCGGCGTCTCTCGCCCGGGATTGACCGGCAATATGGCGCGTGGGGAATAAAAGCGCCGTAAGAGCCGGCTACTGCGGCCTTTCGGCCAGCATATGCTGGATCATGCCCTGCAGATTGGCGTCATACCGCGCAAGGATCGTATGGTCCTCGGCGGTCTGCCAGTGCGTGACCAGTTCGCGCCCATTCCACCAGTGCAGCGCATAGGCGGGCGGGTCTGCCACGATTAGCGGGCGCTGATCGGGTTGATCAGGATCGATGGGCCGCAAATCGAGCGCGACTTGCGGCGCGGTCGAGGGGCAGGTGGCGACGACGAGGTCTTCCCAGTGCGTGGTGATCGCGCGGTGGATGTGCCCGCAGATCAGCCCGATGACATTTGTGCGCCCGCGCAGGCATTCCGCGAGCCGTTCCACCCAAGGTTCGGCCGGATCGGTGTTCATCCACGCGATGCCTACCTCGATCGGTGGGTGGTGCTGCACGATCAGTGTCTTGCGCGTAGGCTCTGCATCGAGCTTAGCCTTCAGCCACGCCGCCCTTACATCGCAGAATGCGCCGCCGTGGCGGCCTTCCTCAAGCGTGTCGAGCACGAGCAGCCGCATCGCCGGAGTCTCGATCGCATATTGCAGGAACCCACTTTCGAACTTCGCCTCGGGGAACACGTCGGCAAAGGTCGCGCGTTCGTCGTGATTGCCGAGCGCGTAGTAGACCGGGAAGGGCAGGCCCGAGAGCGCTTCGCCCAGTCGCTCGTAGCTGGCGCGGTCGCCCCGGTCGATGAGATCACCTGTGGCCAGCAGCAAATCGGGGCGCGGCACCATCGCGACCAGTTCTGCCACCACCCGGTCCAGCCGCTGGCGGTTGAATTCGCCGGGGCTGTCAGGCTCGAAGCCCAGGTGGATATCGGTAATCTGGGCAATCAGCATCCAGTGCTCCCGATCGGCTCTAGCGCAGCACTGGCGGATGCCGCGGACGGTCCCACACCGCCGTCAGCAGAGCCGGCCCCTTGCGTTTGTCGGCCGGTTTCCATGGTGCGCCACTATCCATGTGATATTCGTGGCACATTGCGCAGCCTGATGCGACAGGTTCCTTGACCTTGGACGTTGCGAGCTTCGCACCGCCTTCGCCCACATGGCACGAACGGCAGCCACCGGGGCCCTCGATTCCGGGTACGAGCACGGCATCGGCATCGTTCGAAGTGGCGGCCTTTACATGGCACGTCGCGCAATCGGACTTGCGGTGGTCTTTGTGATCGAACCAGCCCTTGTTATAGTAGCGCCCGTTCTGCGCAACTTTCTGCACGGTGAAGCCCGCAGTTGCGGCACCGCCGTCTCGGCTCACATTGTGGCAGTCATAACACATGCCGCCTTTGCTGAAGACCGCAACAACGGCCTGATCGGCCTGCATCGGATAGAAATGCACGGCGCGTGCATAGTCTGCAGCGGTCGCTTGCTGCGCGGCACCGCCCGGAATGCGGCGTGCGAGGCCTGAAAGGCTGTCCGGACGCGGAGGCATCCCACCCCGGAACGCGGCACGCAGATCGGCGACGACCTGCTCGGGCTGGCCGTGGCGCAGCGTGCGGAAAGTGCCGCCTATTTCGTCAAAGGTCAGCGCGTGGCAGCTCTGGCACGCCTTCTCCATCTCGACTGGTTTGAACCGCGCACCGCCCGCCTCGGTCTGGTGGCAATCCTGGCAACCGAGCGCATCGCCCGAGGCGTATTGTCCCGGGCGGCGGCGCACCATCTGCGCGACGCCGTTTGTCTTCGAAAGATGCTGCGCGTGGGTGAACTTGAGGCCGGTGTTCTCGCGCAGCCCGTTGCTCCACACTGCGCGCTGGAACAGCGGCTTACCGTCTCCCGCGATCCCGGCGACCAGCATGGGCCGGAACTGGGGGTGGGCCGTCCCGAAATCGGCGGCATCGGCGATCTTCGTGTCGGACAAGCGCGATTTCAACCCATCATGGCAATCGGTGCAGAATTGCTGCCGAGTGGCGGGCATAGCACCCGCGCCCTCGTGCTCGGTGTGACAATCGACACACCTGCCGGCGGGTTTGTTGAAAGCTGTAGCGACCGCGCGCTGGAATCCGGCGAACCCGGTGGGCTCCCCACGCGCCTTGAGCAGCCGCGCGCCATCGGCGATATGCTGGTGCGCATCCTTCTGGTGGCAGGTCATGCAGGCATTGTCGCGCA
>CANFIV010000079.1 GCA_947446935.1 Sphingomonadaceae bacterium
ACGGCGGAGCAGTTTCCGAACCGGGCCAGCCGGATCAGCCTGACCAACCAGACCGATGCTCTGGGCTTGCCGATCGTCGCGGTCGACTGGCAACTGAGCGGCAGAGAGATCGAAACTTTCCTCGAATTCGGCACTCGCATAAAACGTGAACTGGAAAGGCTGGGGCTCGCCCGAATCGAACTCGATCCGCGGCTTGAGGCACGAGATCCCGCCTTCCTCGCGACTGTGGACGATGGCTATCACCAGATGGGAGGCGCACGCATGGGGCGGATGGAAGTTGATGGCGTGGTCGACACCAATTTGCAGGTTTACGGCTCACACGGCATTTATGTAGCAGGCGCGGCTGTTTTCCCGGCCACCGGCTTTGCCAATCCGACGTTCACGGCCATGGCACTCGGTCTCCGCCTCGCCGATCACTTGCGGAACACGGCATGAAACAAGTGCTCCTACCCGATGGCACCCGCACGTCGCAGATCGGCTTCGGCTGTGCCACGCTGTTTGCCGGCTCCGGTCAGGAGACCGCCCGGCGCTTGGTGGGCGCGGCGCTCGATGCGGGCATCCGTCATTTTGATACTGCGCCGGCTTATGGCTCGGGCACTTCGGAAGATGCGCTGGCTGCGGCGCTGGCGGGGCGAGACGAGGGTGTGACGATTACGACCAAGCTTGGCCTTGTCCGACCAGCGACTCCCGCGCCTGCGTCGGCGGACCTCAAACTGCGCCAGTTTGCGCGCAAGGCCTTAGCATTTGCGCCAGGTTTGAAAGCGCGCCTGGGTCAGCGCGCCTATCAGATGTCGCGTCGCACCGATTTTTCGATCGACGCACTGGAGACATCGCTGGCCGAGAGCCTGAAGCGCTTGCGCGGCGAGCGAGTGGATGTGCTGCTACTGCACGAGCCGGAGCCGAATGACGTGACCGACGAACTCGCGCGCTGGATGGAGGACAAAGTCGCACAAGGCCGCGCTGGTACTGTCGGCTTTGGTGCAAAGCAGGCGAACCTTGCAGCGGCTCTGGAAAACTGGCCTCAAGTATCCTTCGTCCAGACGGACTGGTCACCGGAAGTGGTCCCGCAGTCCGCAGGGGGCCAGCTGCACTTTCGCTCCTATCACGGCGCACTGCGCAAGCGGGCTGAAGTGAGCGCCTGGATCGAGGCGGACGCGGCGCTGCGGAATCGGCTTGCGGCGCACGGGATCGATATCGGCGCGCCCAGTGCAAGCGCAGAGGCTGCGCTTGCGCTTGCACTGGGCGATAATCCCAATGGTTTGCTGCTGATCACATCGTCCAACCCAGAGCGGATTGCCCAAGCAGCCAAGGCGTCCCCGCTCGGTTGAACTCACTCGTTGGGTTGCTTCGTGCCGCGCACACCATAAGTGATCGTTCCCGGATTGAGCGCACCTGCTGACCGGTTGCGCACTTTTGCGATGAACTTTCCGGCGGATGACGCGACAGCCCAGATCTCGAAATTGTTGTCGATCAGGGCCGATGTCGCTTCAACGCGGTCGCCCAGATCAAGACCGTTCAAATTGACTTCCGTCGTGGCGAATATCGCACCCGCCGCAATCACGCCGGGTGAAACCGTCAGCCCCGCGCGCTCAAGCAAGCCGATGCCACTCCAGATTCGCTGCAACCGTCCGGTGAGCCGCGCTTAGGACAGCCATGACACAGGTAACGGTGCTGACGGGGGTGCGACGCCGCCGGGATTGGACGGATCGGGATCGCCTGGAGATTTTGCGCGAGGCATTCTCGCCGGGTGCCTGTGTGGCGGATGTTGCGCGCCGTCATGATGTTTCCCGAGGCTTGATCTACTTGAAGCGCCGGGCTGCCTTGCAGCAGGTTCAGGAGGTATTCGTTCCAGCGGTGATCGAGGACGAGCCCGGGACCACCGCCAACGCATCGGCACAAGAGCCGGAAGCCGCGATCGTGCTGGACTTCGCCGATGGCCGGCGATTGCGGATTTTCGCCTCGGCCTCGCCCGCGCTTGCGGTGGCCGCCTTGAAGGCGATGCGATGATTCCGGCGGGTGCGCGCGTGTGGATCGCGATGGGCCATACCGATATGCGGCGCGGGATGCAGAGCCTGGCCGCAATGGTCCAGCAGCACTTCACCAAGGACCCGTTCGGCGGCTATCTATGGGTCTTCCGTGGCCGCTCCGGATCGCTGGTGAAGATCATCTGGCACGACGGGATCGGCATGTCGCTCTATGCCAAGCGGCTCGAGAAGGGTCGGTTCGTCTGGCCATCTGCGAAGGACGGGACGGTGTCGCTGACGAGCTCGCAACTGGCCTGCCTGCTGGACGGGATCGACTGGCGCAACCCGCAGTATTCGTGGCGCCCGCAGAGCGCGGGATAGCGGAGAATCCAGGGATTTCGGGCTTGCTTCGAGGGGTTTTCGGTGACTCACTGTGCCCATGGAAGCCGCTGTTTCGCCCCTTCCGGATGATGCCGAAGCGCTCAAGGCGCTGCTGACGCAGGCCTTGCAGAAGGCCGAAGCGGCCGAGCAACGCGCCGCGGTGGTCGAGGCCGAGCTAGCCAACGCCCGGGCCTTGGCCAGCGCTACCGAAGCGATGATCGCCCACCTCAAGCTGCAGAACGCCAAGCTGCGCCGCGAGCAGTACGGCGCCAGTGCCGAGCGCACCGAGCGGCTGCTTGCCCAGTTCGAGCTTGGGTATGAGGATGTCGAAGCCGCTGCGGCGGAAGACGAGCTCGCCGCCGAGGTCGCCGCGGCGAAGACGACGACCATTTCCGCGTTCGAACGCAAGAAGCCGGTCCGCAAGCCGTTTCCCAAGCGCTTGCCGCGCGAACGCGTGGTCGTTTCTGCGCCGTGCTCGTGCTCGTGCTCGTGCCCGGCCTGCGGCAGCGACCGCCTGTCCAGACTGGGCGAGGATGTGACCGAGACGCTCGAAGTGATCCCGCGCGCGTGGAAGGTCATCCAGACGGTGCGCGAGAAGTTCGCCTGCCGGGATTGCGAGAAGATCACGCAGCCGCCCGCACCGTTCCACGTCACCCCGCGCGGATGGGCCGGCCCAAGCTTCCTCGCCATGCTGATGTTCGACAAGTATGGCCAGCATCAACCGCTTCATCGGCAGGCCGAGCGCTTTGCCTGCGAAGGCGTCCCGCTCAGCGTATCGACGCTGGCAGACCAGATCGGGGCTACTTGCCACGCAATGATGCCGATCTACCGGATGATCGAGGCCCATGTCCTAGCCGCCGAGCGTCTTCATGGCGACGACACGACGGTGCCGGTCATGGCCAAGGGCAAGACCGATACCGGCCGACTATGGGATTATGTGCGCGATGATCGGCCGTTCGGCGGCTCCGATCCGCCGGCAGTCATCTTCCACTACTCGCGTGACCGGCGCGGCGAACATCCCCGAGCGCATCTCGAGGCCTGGTCCGGGATACTGCAGGCTGATGCCTATGGCGGCTACGGTGATCTGTACGTTGCCGATCGCCAACCCGGACCGATCCTGGAAGCAGGATGCTTCGCGCACGCCCGCCGGAAGTTCTTCGAGCTCGCCGACGTCGAGGGCGCGGCACGCAAGAAGAGCCGCGGCGAGAAGGTGCCGGTCATCTACCCGATCGCGCTGGAGGCCGTGCACAAGCTCGACGCCCTGTTCGCGATCGAGCGCGACATCCACGGCAAGAACCCGACCGAGCGGCTCGCCGCTCGCCAGGAGCTGAGCGCGCCGCTGATGGAAGAACTGCACGAGTGGCTAAACGCGCAGCTCGCCAGGATCTCCCGCAACCACGACGTGGCCAAAGCCATCAACTACATGCTGCGTCGCTGGGGCGCGTTCACCCGGTTCCTCGACGATGGCAGGGTCTGCCTCTCTAACAACGCCGCCGAACGATCGTTGCGCTGTGTACCTCTCGGGCGCAAGTCGTGGCTGTTCTGCGGCTCTGACCGCGGTGGCCAGCGCGCGGCGATCGCCTACTCGCTGATACGGACCTGTCGCCTCAACAACGTGGATCCGCAGGCATGGCTCGCCGATGTGCTCGCCCGCATCGCAGACCATCCGGTCATCCAACTCGACGCCCTGCTGCCTTGGAACTGGTGCGCCAATCAACGCGCAATCGCCGCCTGATCGAAACACGCTGCGGCCTTCGGCGTATGCTCACGATTCGCTTCGAGAGGGGCTGTTAGGCAATGCGCGCATCGCATCCCCGGCCAGCAATTGCGCCAGCAGCGTCCGACTCGTTTCCTGCGCAAAGGGCGCGATGCGATCGCTGAATGTGAAGCGGGGCGGCAGCGCTACCGGTTGCGCGGAAATACCGAGCCGGGTGCAGTGAGGAGCCAACGAATCTGCAAGACCGCATCACCGGATGATCGGGCTGCCCGGCAAAAACCCGCCGTTTGCCTCTTAACCGCAGACGCATTCAGACCCGCTGGCGAGTTCTGCCTGCATGGCCTTTATCACATAGGGAAAGCCGATCTACGTCAGGCTGCCGCGTGCAATACAATAATTGCAAATGAATTCTCATTTGTAAATCTTGAAACCGCTAACACCGGGGCAATGTGATCACAAGGAACGCCAATATTGGCGGCCAATCGATATTGGTGCCTGCCGCTCTTGCCAAAGTTCAGCGGATCAGCGGAGAGGAAATGCTGCCCCAGGCCCGGATTGATCGTTCGCGGGGATTGGCGGGTCTGCTGGATTTCGCGCGCCAATCCGGTGCGCTGATTGGCAAATATCTGCAAGCAGCGGATCGAAATGCGGCGCTGCATTCATTGAGATATCGCAGCCTGAAGGGGCCGTGATCATTTCTTTTGCGGTGATGTGTGTTGCAGAGCCCAGGCTGGAAGATGGCTAAGCGTCCCTGATGACGCGCGGCCGGAGGGGTTGGGCGGGATTGCCGCCATAGATCGTCCAAGGGTCGATTTCCCTAACGGCTACGCCGCGCGCGGCGATTACCGCGCCTTCGCCAACCGTTACGCCAGGGCCAACAAAGGCTTCGGCAGCTATCCAGGCACGATCTCCAATACGGATGGGACGCAGGATCAACTGGAAAAGTGGATCTGATACATCATGGCTGCTGGCACACAGATGCGCGCCCTGGCTGACCACGGCGTCTTTGCCGATGTCGATGCGACCTTGATTGTAGAGCCGTGCGCGAGGGCCGATCTGGGTGCGATCACCGATCGACAGATTGGCGGGCAGCCAGACTATCGTAGAACTGTAGATTCGGACGCCATTGCCAATCCGCGCCCCGAATAGACGAAGGATGGCACACCGCCACCGGTGCAGCGGTGGCGGTGTCCAGCGCGCGAAAAGTGTCCAGATGAGGTTGAACGTCACCCGTTCAAGGCGGTTGCGCAATGAAAAGAACGATCCAGTCCTAGCGCCTATGTCGCTCCGCACATCGCGCAAGCCTGACCCACGTAGCGTCATAATCCAAGCTTCGATCTAATTATTCGTTTCATGTTTCCCGCGAACATTATCGCACGCTGCGCGCGCATTTCGCGAGACGCTCGAAGGAGGTCGATTGCCCAATAATCAACTTCATCGATCTCCGGCATTTTCGGAATTGCCTCGAGTAGCGGAGGAGGTGTATTGATCAACAAACGGTAGGGGTTAAGAAAGCCGCCGTGCGTGCCAGCGCCGATACCGATATTGTCGAGAACGCGCCTCGGGGGGAAGATCGACCGTCCACCGTGCTGGAACAATGTGTAGTTCCAGTGCGCGTACCAACTGCTCACCCGTTTCGCGATCGAGGCCTGCATCATGTCGGTGAATGAGTAAAGGCCGTGAACATCGAATAGGTCCCGGAACGTTTTGGATTCCAAGTTTACCTTGGAAGGGCGCGCATCCAGTTCGAACTTGTCCCACGCACGCTTCCACGTCGCCCAGCCCCAGCTGTGTGAGATGGGCAAAACGAGGGCCGTTGGATGACTAGCGATTTGCGGTACGTCCCAAAGATAACCGCAGATACTCCAAATACTTTCTTCATCGGCGTAGCGGACAAGCGCCTCGTTGAAATAGCGAAGAGCGATAGGTGACAAGACAAGATCGTCCTCAAGCGCGATCACGCACCCATAACTGTTTACAAGGGCGCCAACGCCACCATAGACTGAGCGCCTAAGGCCCAAATTTGTCTTACTGGCGCGGACCTCGCTCGAAACGAGCCGGGAGCTTGAAGCAATTGCAATTACCTCATCTACCGCTGCCACATCTCGTTCATGGCGAGGGCCATCCACAAAAAATACAAAATGCGTCCGATCTGAAAGGTCGCATGTAAGCAGGCTGTCAATCAATCGACGCAGCATTTCGGGTCGATTAAATGCAAATATTGCAACAGGCGCGGTGGAGATCTCTGTCACATTTTACCTCGATAGAATTAGGATCAAAAGTCGCCGAGCCATTTTATAGAAGTATAAATGACTGGAGTATTAAATTTAAAATAACAAGCCGTGAGGTATATTTAAATTATTTGAAAAATAAAAATCACCTAAATGTGCCAAATTGAAGTGGAAAATATGCCTATATAAAGGGGAAAAATCTCCAAAATTCGGGCAAAATTCCGTTTATTCTGGTCAGTCAGGGCGGCGGGCTTTGTAGAAAACAGTCCGAAAAGCAGATTGGCCCGGAAGATTGATGCTGATCCGCCTGCGCTTTAGCCCCTTTATGAAATTTTTCAGGCACCACATGGCGTTGTCGATGGGCTCTTCCTTATGTAGCTCGAGGTCTAAACCGAGTTTGCCAAAAATGAGCTTCATTTGCGGCAGGCTGGAAAACGCCAAATGATCAGGCAAGTATAAAATATCGGAAAATTGCTCTCTTTTCAGAGCGGCTATATTGCCTGTTTCGATGAAAAGTACGCCACCGGGGTTGAGTTTTTCAACCAGCACCCGCCCAAAACCGTCAAAATCTGGAATATGGGAATAGACATTGATTAGCGAGATTACGTCATATCCACCACCGACGTCACCAAGATCTCGGCTGTCTACCGGAATTCCTAAACTTTG
>CANFIV010000080.1 GCA_947446935.1 Sphingomonadaceae bacterium
CCTTGCAGCGCTGCCGCGCTTCGAAGCCTATCGCGGGTTCCTGTTCGGCAGTCTGGCCGCCGATGTCATGCCGCTGGCAGACTATCTGGGCGAGGCGGCCAAGCTGCTCGATCTGGTCGCGGATCAGAGCGAGGAGGGGCTGGAGCTGGTCCCCGGGCAGGTGACCTTCACCTACGAGGCCAACTGGAAGCTCCAGCTCGAGAATTGCTCAGACGCGTATCACTTCACCTCCGCGCACCCCTCCTACATCCGCGTGCTTGAGCGGCGGCAACAGGAAATGAGCGCGGACGTCGTCGCCTCGGTCTGGGAGAACAGCGACTACTGGAAGGAAGAGGCGCAAGGGGTTGCGGGCGGCAGCTACAGCTTCGCCAACGGCCACGTGCTCAACTGGGGCATCTTCGGGATCACCCCCGCGATCCCGCTTTATGAAAGCGCGGGCGCGCTGGCGGAGCGCCACGGCGAGGGCAAGCGCGACTGGATGTTCAACATGCGCAACCTGACGATCTTTCCCAATCTGCAGGTGGCGGAAAACGCCTCCAGCCAGCTGCGCGTGATCCGCCCGCTCGCGCCCGGCCTCACCGAAATGCGCACCTGGTGCATCGCGCCCAAGGGTGAAAGTGCCACTGCGCGCCGCCAGCGCATCCGCCAGTATGAGGACTTCTTCAATCCGACCGGCATGGCGACACCGGACGACACCGTGTCCTACGAGAACTGCCAGATCGGCTATGCCGGCACGGTGGAGCCTTGGCTGCAGGGCTATGCCCGCGGCATGACCGCCACGGTGGCAGGCGGCAACCGCTTCTCCGACCTGATCGGGATGACGTCCGAACGCAGTGTGCTCGCGGACGCGCAGCTTTGTGACGAGACGTTGTTCCACAGCTACTACCGCGCATGGGCACAGCGCATGGCCGGGGGAGCAGAGGCATGAGCACGCCGCTGACCCGCGCCGAAGCGGAAGACCTGCTGTTCCGCGAGGCCCTGCTGATCGACACGCAGCGCTTTGCCGAATGGCTCGAGCTGTTCACCCCCGATGTCGAATTCTGGATGCCCGCGTGGCGCGACGAGACCACTACGACTCAGGACCCGAACCGCGAGCTCTCGCTGATCTACTACAAGGGCCGTCGCAATCTTGAGGACCGGGTCATGCGGCTGACCTCGGGACTCTCCACCGCGTCATCCCCGCTGCCGCGCGTGGTGCATCAGGTGACCAATGTCATGGTGCTGGATGCGGACGAAGCGACTGCGACCGTTTCGGCGGCCTTCACCTGCCACCGGTTCGATGTGCGGATGAACCGGACCGATTGCTTCTTCGGGCGCTACGAATACCGCTTGACCTTGCATGAGGGCCTATGGCGGATCGCACGCAAGACCATCATCCTGCTCAACGACACGATCCCGACCGTGGTCGATATCAACGCGATCTGATCGGGCCCGGAATATTGCGCGCCGCCGTGCGTTGAAGATGGGACAACCGTTCACGCCGGGAACCCCATGACTCTGCCTATCGCTTTTCACGGGCAAGCCCGCAGACTTGTTGCCTCGCCTGCCTTTGCGATGATGCATGCCGCGGACGGGGCCTGCTACGTGATTCAGGACGCCGAACCCTATGCGCAGTTCTGGCTTTCGGAGCGCGAACGGCTGGTCTTTGCTCTTTGCGGGCGCAAGGGCGGCTTGGCTGAGCGCCGCGTGATCGACACATTGCTGGCGATGAAGCCGGTGCGCGATCCCGCGGCGGAGCGGCGGCGGGTCGAAGCCGCAATTGCCGACATGCGCGCGGTTGGGGTCCTGACAGAACCCGATGGCGAGTTGTCCCGCTATGGCGCGGAGATGGCGCGTGGCTACCTTGAGCATCGCCCCTTTCCGCGCGCGCTGGCGGCGCGGATCGTCGAGAGCGCCGGGATCGGTGCGCAGAGCAGTGTGCTCGATCTGGCCTCGGGCCCGGGCAGCCTCGCACTGCAACTGGCCGAAGTCTCCCAGCACGTGACCGTGATGGAACTTTCGCGCGGCTTCTGCGCGGCGGCACAGGCCGAGGCGGCGAGGCGAGGGTTGGCTCTGGCGGCAATCAACGAGAGCTGCAATCGTCTGCCGCAGCACGATGGTCAGTATGACGCGATCACCGTTTCGCAGGCGCTGCACTGGCTCGATCCGTCGGAAGTCTGCAAGGGCGTGGGCCGTAACCTCGCGCCCGGCGGCAGCTTCTTTGTCATCGATGCCGCGATCAGCCTGCCCGATGCCCATCCGCTGAGCTACATCCTTGGCGACCGCACCCCGCTGGGCGACAAGTCGCCAGTGCCGTTTGGCGCGCAGTCTGCCGCCAAGTTCAGCCGACTGAGTCACTTGTTCAAGGGGCTCGGTACCACGATCGCGGGGGCTGATTTCAGCCTTTACCAGCAATCGCGACCCATCGGCGAAGGCTTCGCCCGTGCGTTCCTCTCAGACACGCATATTGCCGGGCTGGGGCAGGACCACCAAGCGTTCTGGCAGAACCTTGCGGAGCGCTGCGCGGCCGCTGCACCCGCAGATCAGATCGGCACAATCGAATGGGCGGTGCTGCATTTCCGGGAAGGCGCGCCGGACTTCGATCCCGCTAGCCTTGATCCGACCGTGTTCGAGGCAATCCCCTTTCCCTAGGGATGCGCGATGACAACCAGCGTCTCGCTGCGCGCAAGCGCAGTGTTAAGGCACTGGTCCATGGTCGCGGGATCGAGCGAGGCAAAGCTTTCGTCGAGAATTGTCACCGCCGCACGCTGGAGCAGGGCGCGTGCTAGGAATATCCGGCTGCGCTCGCCATGTGACAGTTGCCAGCCCGTCTCACCGACGCGCTGGTGCAGCCCGCCGGGCATGCGTCGCAGCAGTTCACCCAGACCAAGCTCCTCGCATAGCTCCGCGGCTTCGGCGAGGTCGGCCTCGCTCGCCGGCCATTGTCTGCCCATCAGCAGATTGAACGCCAGGGTGCCGGAAAGGATGTGGTTCTCGTGGAACTGCGGTGCGGCGGTAACATGGCCATGCCACGCATCGCCGATCGTCGGCCGATCAAGCCCCGCCAGCAGCAGCAGGCCGCCATCGGGCTTGCGCAGGCCGGTGAGTAGACTGGCGAGGGTCGATTTGCCGCCGCCCGAAGGCCCCTCAATCAGGATCCGGTCGCCTTGGGCAATCGCCAGATTTGCGCCTTGCAACACGGGCGTATGGGTTCCGGCATGCGTATAGCGGAGGTCTCGCGCCTCCAGCAGCGGCCCCGCACCGGTGCCGCTTGCGCCCGGCTCCACCGCCACGGTACCCTCGTCGGGTACGCGGTGGCCAGCGCGAAAGATCGCGCTGACCTGACCCCAGGCGAACCGTGCGCGCGATAGGCTGGCAAGGCCGCTGCCGATGCCGCCCAGCGCGCGCTGGGCCAGCATCATCCCGCCCAAGCTGATCGCCAGCGCAGTGGCGGTGGGCGGGGTGGCACCCAGCATGGCCGGGGCAAGGGCGAGCAGTGCGGCAAGGCTCCAGCCGAGCGATAGACCCGCCCCGAAGCCAAGCCCGGTGCTGTCCATGGTCCGTGCTGCACGCAGATACCCGGCGAGTTGCGTGTCCTCGGCGCTGTCGCGCCGGGCCGGACGCTCCTGCGCCAGACGAGTGCGGTGGCCGGTCATCGCCTCGACGAGATAATGCGTCATACGCAAGCGGTGCCGTGTCCATTGGGTGATCGTGCGGTGGAAGCGCAGCCCCACCACCACGCTGCCCGCCGCCATGATCGCGAGCAAGGCGGGGTGCAGCACTGGCGCGGCCCCTTGCCGCAAGACCCAGCCAGCGAGCACGAGCTCGATCAGTCCGACCAGCACCGCAAATGTGCCGCCGAGCGCCAGCCCCTCAAGCGCTTGCGATTCCATGATCTGCCCGATCATTTCGCCCACCCCGCGGCGCCGCACCAGATCGGGCGGCATGGCAAGCGCGCCGGCCAGCAGACGGGATTTGATCAAGCGGCCGGTCTCGAACGAGAACACCGCCTGGCTCCATCCGGCGAGCAATTGCACCGGCAGCAACGTGAAGGCGAGCAGGAACCATGCAGCCAGCCAGCCCCAATCGAGCGTTCCGGAGAGCGTTGCGCCTCCGATCAGGCTCCAGCCCCACAGTTCTGCGCCATAAAGCAGCGCGAACAGGCCGGTGATCTGCAGCAACCGCCAATGCAGTCCGGCAAGGCGAAACTGCCGCAGGAATGCCGCATGGGCGGGCAGACGCAGCAGGACCAGCCCTTCCACAGGTTGCGCCCCGATCCGCGCATCGATCATCGCCTTGCGCACTTTGGTGCGGCGAGACGGTGGGATATTCGCCGCTTCCAGAACGCGGTCTACTTCGGGGCGCAGCGCGGCAGCATGCGGTTCGGCGATCAGGTCCGCGATTGCCTGTGCATCAAGCCGCACGCGGCTACCATCGCGGCACAAGGCCGTGGGCTGGCCTCGTCGCGCGCCGTCGATAGCCAGAAATAGCGGTTCGCCAGCGTGATCAAGCCGCACGAGCGCCGGGCCGCCATGACGCAGGAATGCCGGCAGTTCACGCACCGCTGCAGTGACCGGCAGCGCCTCGATGCCCAGCCTCGCGCCGGCGCGGGCCAGCCATTGCGGCAGGTCGGTATCGCCATTCGGCGGCAGCACCGCCCGATCGACATCGGTTTGTGGCAGGAGATTGTGGCGTTGGGCCAGCGCTTCCAGCCCCTCGCCGAGCGCGGCGAGCGGCCAGAGCAAGCCCTCTGGCAACGCAACGGGAGGCGGCTGGGAGCCGGGCAGGGCGGGGGCGGGGCTCATGCCACTTCGGCAACGGTTTGACCGCTCACGCGCCAGCGCCGCCAGGATGCGGCACGCCAGCGATTCTCCGTGACGGCCCCCTCGGCCTCGATCAACTGGCGATAGGGGCCGGGGCTGAGTGCCAGCTGGCGCGGGTCGCCATCCGCTGCGATGCGGCCATCCTCGATCACCAGCACCCGGTCGAAACCCTGCGTTTCGCTGATATCGTGTGTGACGCAGAGCAGCGTCGTGCCCTGCCACCAGCGCCGCGCCGAGGCCATCAGCGCCCCGCGCTGCTCGCGGTCGAGACCGCGAAAGGGCTCGTCGAGCAGCGCGAGGCGCGAGGAGGGCGAGAGCAGCGCGCGGCCAAGCCGCACACGCTGGCCTTCACCACCCGAAAGCAGGCCGCCGCTCTCGCCCAGCGGCGATTGCAGGCCTTCGGGCAGGCGGCTTGAAATGCCCATCAGTCCCGAGGCCTCGACCAAGGAGCGCACGCGCGAGAGGTCCTGTTCATCGACAGCATAAGTGAGGTTGTCGAGCAGCGAGCGGTTCCACAGCTGAACTTGCGGATCAACCCATGCGGTATCGAGCCGCAACCGAGCCAGCGCTGCCGCATCAAGCGGGTCGCCATCGACCAGCAGGGTCCCCGCCTCAAGCCGGTGCCAGCCCAGCAGCAGGCCGAGGAGTGAGGATTTTCCCGCGCCGGATCGACCAACGATGGCAACATGCTCACCCGCCGCGAAAGTGAGGTTTACGTCGCGCAAAATGGTGTGTCCGCCCGCCACGACCGTGCCGCTCTCAATGCGGATCGTGGCCGGGCCGGTCGGCGTTGCTTTGGTTTGCGTTGCCTGCGCTTCTTCGGGCGCTTCTAGCGGCTCCATCTGGCGCAGCAGCACATTGCGCATCGCTGGATATTGCCGCGCAAGGCCAGCGAGCGCGCCCGCCGCGCCCGGCAAGCGCAAGGTCCAGAACACGAGCAGCAGATCGGTTCCACGCACCTCGCCCTGTGCGGCAAAATGCGCGGCGATGAGCGCGAGGCCAAGCCCGGTCGAGAGCGCGGCGGCCAGGCCTTGCGCGCCCAGCGCCCAGCCGGCCAGTGCCCGCGCGGCGCGGGTCCAATCGACCAGCAGGCTCTCATGCTGACCGCTGATTGCCCGCTCTGCGCGGTGCGCGCGGATCGGCGCGAGCCCGAGCAGCGCATCCAGATAGAACCCGTGGAGCGCGCCGCCATGATTGCGCAGCGCCAGATCACGCTCGTTTAGCAGCGGCTGCACCATGAGCGGCGCCAGCGCCGCAACGGCTACGATGGCGAGCGCCCAGCCGGTGCTGCCCGGCGCGGTTATCATGATGGCGACCAGTGTGAGCAACAGTTCGGCCAGAACCTGCACCGCCTGCAAAGCGAGTTGCGGCACGCCGCGTACCATTTGGACGGCGTGGTTGCGGTCTGCCATGTCGGTGATCGGGCGGCTCTGGAAATAGCGGTCATTGAGCCGGGGCAGCTTCGCAAGAATCGCTTGCCGCAGCCGGGCCTCCAGACGTCTGCCCTGCCCGACAACACTGGTCGCGAGCCCTAGATCAAGCAGACCGGACAGCGCCACGAGCGCGGTGATGGCCAGCAATGCGCCTAGCCGTTGCGACGGAAGGGCAAGGTGCTGTGTCACTTCAAGCAGACCTCGGAACACGAGGATCTGCGCCACCATGGCAAGTGCCTGAAGCACGACCGCGCCCCCAATCAGCACTGGCCGCAAGGCCGCATCGGCGCGCAGCAGGGTCCAGAACTGGCCGAGCGGGCTTGATGGCGAGGCGGCCAGTGCGGCAGCCAGTTCGCGCGGCAGTTCCTCGGTGAGGGTCGGCTCGGCTGCCGCGCCGGCTGTTTTGAGCATGACACCGCCGCAGATCAGCAGCATCTCGCGAGTTGGATCGGTGTTGGTGATGTCTGGTTTGGCGGACCAGTATTCAGGCGGAATGATCGCGTAGATGTCGTGCCCGCTGGCCACGGTATCGCGAAACAGGGCGGCCGCGACGGCAGCGGCTTCGTCGCCGCGCGCCATTCCGCCCGCCATCACCAGCGCGGCGCAGAGCCGGGCCGCCGCATCGAGCGCGCCATAGCCGAACCATCCGGATTCGCTCGCAGCCTCGGCCAGCAGGACACGCGCACCC
>CANFIV010000081.1 GCA_947446935.1 Sphingomonadaceae bacterium
GCCAATGCGGCTTCGGCCCGGATCGGCCGCGCAAGGTAATTCATTTGCTGCTGCCAAGTGAATTGGCACGCTGTTTGCTGAACCCTTTCTACGCCCCGCATTGCGGTGGCCTGGAAAGGGATAGTTTTGAGTCAACCTTCATCCATTGCAGCTTCGATGACCACGCCGGTCGCGGTGCCTGCTGGCCAAATGGCTGCAGGCGACGTGCGCGGCGCGATCGCGCGTGCGGCAGCGGCCACCGGGGTCGATTTCAACTACCTCCTCGCGCAGGCCCGTCTCGAATCCGGGCTCGATCCTTCGGCCCGGGCCGCTACATCGAGCGCGACAGGGCTCTACCAGTTCACCGGATCAACCTGGCTGGCGATGCTGGACAAGCACGGCGCGGCCTATGGCGTGCCGGGCACCGATGCGCTGGGCGGTCCTTCCTCGCGCGCCCAACTCCTTGCGCTGCGGTCGGACCCGGAATTGTCCGCGATGATGGCGGGCGAGCTGGCGGGCGACAACCGCAACTATTTGACCGGTGTGCTCGGCCGCGAGCCGGACAGCAGTGAGCTCTACCTCGCGCATTTTCTCGGTCAGGACGGTGCGGGCAAGTTCCTTGGCGCATTGGCGACCAATCCCTCCACAAGCGCGGCAGCACTGCTTCCCAAGGCGGCTTCGGCCAATCGCGCGATTTTCTTTGGTGCGGCCGGTGCGCGTTCGGTGGGTGAGGTGATGGAGCTGCTGCGCGGCAAGATGGCCAGCGCCATGGGTGCAGGCGATCTGGGTTCTGCGAGCCTGCAATACGCCGCCGCCCAAGGTGCCGGAGGGTCCGAGCCCCCACGTGGCGGGCCGATCCAGCAGCAGTTCAATGCCATGGCCTCTGCGCCGGATGGTCAGCCCGCCCGCTCGATGGCCGATACCTTGCGCGATGCCTTTGCGCTTGGCGGTTCGGCTGCCGTCCCCGCCCATGTCCGAGCTGCCTATGGGCAGCTCAAGGTGCTGGGGATTTAGCGCACCATGTTCAAACGCCTCGGCAAGCCCGGCGCGCTGGCGCTGCCCGCCGGTATCCTCATCCTCATCGCGCTCATGATCATGCCGATCCCGGCGTTCATGCTCGACGGGTTCTTCGTTCTCAATATCGCGCTGTCGGTCGCGATCCTGATGGCGGCAATGAACGCGCTGAAGCCGCTCGATTTCTCCGCTTTCCCATCGGTCCTGTTGTTTGCGACGCTGCTGCGGCTTTCGCTCAATGTTGCCTCGACGCGAATCGTATTGGTCAACGGCCACCTTGGCGGCGCGGCGGCGGGCCATGTGATCGAAAGCTTCGGCGAATTCCTGATCGGCGGCAATTTCGCTGTCGGGCTGTTCGTCTTCATGATCCTGATGATCATCAACCTGATGGTCGTCACCAAAGGTGCGGGCCGTGTATCCGAAGTTTCGGCGCGCTTCACGCTCGACGCCTTGCCCGGCAAGCAGATGGCGATCGATGCCGATCTCGCTGCCGGATTGCTGACGGCAGACGAAGCCAAGGCCCGCCGCCGCGAAGTTGCGACCGAAGCCGATTTCTACGGCTCGATGGACGGTGCCAGCAAGTTCGTGAAGGGCGATGCCGTCGCCGCGCTGCTGATCCTGGGCGTCAATATCATTGCCGGCTTCTGCCTTGGCATGATCAGCCACGGCCTGACCGCCGAGGAAGCCGCGCAGCGTTACATCACTCTGGCGGTGGGCGATGCACTCGTCGCGCAAGTCCCATCGCTGCTGCTCTCGATTGCCGCTGCCGTTATCGTCACGCGCGTTTCGGATACGCGCGACCTTGCGGGTCAGATCGGCGGCCAGTTCGCATCGCCCAGCACGTGGTTGCCGGTTGCGGTGATTCTTGCCGCCATCGGCATGATCCCGGCCATGCCGCAGATCGTGTTCCTTCCCGCTGCGGGCATTACAGGCTGGATCTGGTGGAGCCTGCGCAAGCGCGCCGAGCGGCTTGCACAGCCAGTGATAGAGACAGTGGAGCCGGTCGACCCAGCGCGGATCACACTTGAGGAAGTCTCCGACCACACGCTGGTGACGATCGAACTCGGCTACGGGTTGGTCCACCTTGTCGACGAGAAGCGCGGTTCGCCGCTGGTCGCGCGCATCACCGGCGTGCGCAAGCAGCTCAGCCAGACCTTCGGTTTTGTTGTGCCGCAGTTCCGCGTGCGCGATTCGCTCGATCTCATGCCCAATGCCTATCGCATCACGCTTGGCGGGGTGCCGCTGGGCGGCGCGAATATCCAGCCCGACCGCGTGCTTGCGATCGACGCGGGCGAGGCAAACCCCAGCCACAGTCTGCGCGGCGATGAAACCATCGATCCCAGCTTCGGCTGCCCGGCGTTGTGGATCGACGCTGCACAGCGCGATCATGCAATTGCCGAAGGGTTCCTCACAGTTGACGCGAGCACAGTCGTCGCCACCCATCTCAACCAGATGCTGAGCGAGCGCCCGCAAGCCCTGCTCGGTCCCGATGAGGTCCGCTCGATCCTCGATGGGGTGCGCGAGCGCGCGCCGGGACTGATCGAAACAGTCCATCCGCAGCCCCTTTCACTTGGCGCGATCACCCGCCTGCTCCACGCTCTGCTCGAAGACGGGGTAAGCATCGCTCACCCGCTGCCGATCCTCTCTGCATTGGCGCAGGCCGTGCTTCAGACCACCGAGCACGAACGGCTTGTCGATCTGCTGCGTGCGGATCTCGGCGGCCTTATCGTCGCGCGGGTCTGCGGGCCGAGCGATCGGCTGCCGGTGCTGACCCTCGAGGCAGGCCTCGAGCAGATGATCGTGCAGGGAATGCACGATCCTGTCACCGGGCAGCCGGTGATCGAACCCGATCTCGCGCGCTCCATTGCCGAGCGCGTCTCCGCCATCATCGCCGCGCGCGGGTCCGCTGCGCCCCCGGTCGCGCTGATCGTGCAGCCGCGCGCACGCCGCGCTGTCGCTGCGCTGCTGCGCCTGCGCGCGCCGCAATGCGCGGTGCTGTCCATTTCCGAATTGCCGCCCGCCCAGCCGATCGAAGTGATCGACGTGATCGGCGGCACCGAAACCGACCTGACCCCTGACCAAACGGCCATGCAGCCCGAGGAACTTGCCGCATGAACTATGATCACCGCAGCTTTGCCGCCGCGCGCGCCTATCAAGGCGGGGCGGCCGATCGCATCCGCCGCTTTCTGCCAATGGTGCGGCGATTGGCCTGGCACGTGCACGGATCGGGCCGCACGGGGATCGAGATCGACGATCTGGTCCAGGCAGGGCTCGTCGCGCTTACCGAATGCGCCCAGAAGCACAACGGGCCGACCGAGGACGGCTTTGCCGCTTATGCGAAGCTGCGTGTGCGCGGGGCGATGGTCGATCTTGTGCGCCGCTCTACCCCGCTCTCGCGCGCGGCAAGCGACCGGCGACGTCTGCTGCGCGATGCCGTGCAGGCGCTCAGCACCACGCTGGGCCGCGCGCCGAGCGAGGACGAACTCGCCGAAGCGATGGGCGTCACCGCCAACGCGCTGGCCGAACTGCGCGCGGCAAGCGAGCCCTTGCGCTTCGAACCGATAGACGACGCCTATTCTGACAGCGACGCCGCCTTTGCCGATGACCGGCCGGACAGCTTCGAGCTGCTGGCCGACGAGCAGACCCGGGGGCAAGTCGCTGCTGCGATCGGCGCGCTGCCCGAGCGCTTGCAGATGGTGATCCAGTTATATTTCGTTGAGGAGCTCAATCTCGCCGAAATCGCGGATGTGCTTTCGGTCAGTGTGCCGCGTGTGCACCAGCTCAAAGCCCAGGCGCTCGACAAGTTGCGCGCCGGGTTGGGTGAGGGCTTCGACATTCTCTAGCTCTTGCACGGCTTCGCGGAGCAGCTTAATCGCTCGCTTAAAGGAGAGCGAGAGGATGAAGATCGATCAGGGTATCGCCGCTGTCGTGACCGGTGGCGCATCGGGGCTGGGGCGCTCGACAGCTGAGGCGCTGGCCGCAGCTGGCGCGAAGGTTGCCATTTTCGACGTGAACGAGGAAGCCGGGCGCGAAGTTGCCGCCGCTATCGGCGGTCTGTTCGTGCGCGTCGATATCACCAGCGAGGACTCGGTCGTTGCGGGCTTTGACACCGCACGCGCCGCGCACGGGCAAGAGCGAATCTGCGTCCACTGCGCCATGGTCAACCGCAAGGGCAAGACTGTTGGCCGCAACCGCGAGACGGGCGGGTTTACCCGCTTTTCGACCGAGGACTATGCCTTTGCAGCGCAAGGCATTCTCGTCGCCAGCTATCGAGTTGCGAGCCTCTCCGCGCTTGGCATGGCCTCGCTTGAGCCCATGGAGGACGGCGAGCGCGGCACGATCATTCTGACGGCCTCGGTTGCGGCGCAGGATGCGCAGATCGGGCAAGTCGCCTATGGATCGCTGAAAGCCGGCGTGGTTGGCCTCGTGCTGCCGATGGCGCGCGATCTCATGGACCTCGGCATCCGCGTCAACGCGATCCTGCCGGGCATATTCGATACGCCGCTGCTCGGCCGCTTGCCGGAAAAGGTGCTCGACGGACTCAACGCCTCGGTTCCCTTTCCCAAGCGCCTTGGCAAGCCGGAGGAATACGCGAGCCTTGCGATGGAACTGGTGCGCAATACCTATTTCAACGGGCAGGCAATCCGGCTGGACGGCGCCATACGAATGGCACCGCGCTAGAACCGTTCAGTTGCCCTGTTTGGGCGTTTGGTCGGCAGACTGCAAAATCGGCTGACCAACGCTCAGGCGCTTGCCGTCGGTGATGATCACCTTGTCGCCCAAGCGGGCTACGCCGAACAGGCGTTTGGCGAACTGGTCGGGAACGCCGATGCAGCCGTTGGTGGCATAGCCGCGCTCTACCTTGCTGCTGTGAATGGTGATGCCATCGCCGGTCAGGCGCAACATCCACGGCATCGGCGCGTCATAGATGTTGGAAACGTGCGTCGCGTCCTTCTCGGTGATCGGGAACACGCCGGTGGGGGTCGGCTTGCTGCCATAGCCCTTGAGGATCGCGGTCGCGCCGATCTCATGCCCGTCGCGGAACACCGAAAGCGTGCGGGCTTCCAGATCGACGGTGACGACGATTGGGCCCGTGCTGGCGGCGCTTTCGTCCCAGAAGAACTGGCCAAATTTTATCGGCTCGTCGATCTTGAGGATCGATTTGACCACAAAGGAGCTGTTGGCCGGAGCAGGGGCCGGAGTCGCTGCCTTCGGCGCGGCAAGCGGCTTTGGTGCAGCCGGTATCACATGCGCTTCGGCGTCGGACTGGCCGAACAGGACCTGCGCCACGTCCTTGCCCACGTGGAAAGACAGCAGCGATGCCAGTGCCATCGCAATGAAACCGAGCGGTGCGCTCACCCAGCGGGTGCGAAGCAGATCGAGCAGGGACTGGACGGACATCGGGGGCGCTCCTTTCCCCTACAAAATAGCGTAAATGCAGGGGTTGGCGAGCGGCATTCCCGCCGCGTCCCGCCTAGGGACGCCGAGGGTTCGTCTCGTTAAGAGCCTTGGTTAACACTCGTCCCCGGGGAGCGGATTTCGCGGACCTCGATCCCCAGATGGCGCAGCTGCGCATTGCCGTAACTGGTGAGGAAACTGGTATCGCCCGCATCGCGCCCCACCGCGATCCGCGCAAAGGAACCGGCATCGGCCATACCGGTGGCGTCCACCAGGTGCCAGGCTCCGGTGCCCTCCGCATCGATCAGCCAGACTTCGGCCACCGCATGAAAATCCTGCGGCTTCACTTTGGCCCCGTAGCCGCTGGAAAAGCGCGCCGGTATCGCAGCGGCACGAGCGAAGCAGATCAGCGTATGGGCATAGTCACGGCACACGCCCCGCCGCTCGACAAAGCTGTCAATCGCGGTGGTGGAGGCGTCGCTCGTTCCTGGCACATAGCGGTAGTGTGCCGCGATCCACGCCTGCATTGCCGCGACTTTGGGTCCGCCCTCGAGGGCGGCGAACTCCTCATCGACAAAGGGCGAGAAGCGGCTTGCGGGGCAATAGTGCGAGTCCATGAGATAGGGCACCGCTTCGCCCGGCAGGCGGTGTGGGGGCAGCGCAGCGAGTGCTTCCAGCGGTTTGTCACGGCGCAGCACTTCGACGTCGGCCCGGTAGGTTACCGTGCAATCGCCTTCCTGATGCAGCCATATCCGCTCACCGATCCCGTCTTGTGCCGGAACCCGAGCAAAGTGGCCTGTCGGCGTGCTCTCGAGCGCGCTGGACAAGAGCCGCTGGCCAGTCGAGGCGGCGGCTTCTATCTGCAGGAGAATATCGGTTGGCCCTTCGCAGTGCCAGGCGAGATGTGTTGCGATGGAAAGGTGCATGAGGTGCCCGGGGCCGAGGCCAGGAGGGCCACAGCGCGATGGTGGATAGGATGCGTTTCAGGACGATGAAAGGTTCGATGCGCTAAAGGGTTCCTGATGATGCAGATTTATGCCTGGCTCGAAGCCGAAGCCCCGTGGCTTGGCCACCTTTCTCCGCTGTTTGCGGCGACTTGCGCCGCGCTTGCGCTCGTCGTGATCGGCGGTGCGGTGCTGGGACGCGCGCCGCGGCTTGGCGGTGTGGTGCGTTTCGTCGGCAATCTGCTGCTGCTGACGGTGTTCGGCCTCGCCGTGATGCGCTTCGTGCGGACGGATCCCTCGTTCGATGCCGCGCTGCACACGCTTGGTGCACCCGCACAGACCGTTGAGGGTGGCGAGACGCGTATTCCTCTCGGGCCTGATGGCCACTACTGGATCACCGCACGCCTCAATGGCACGCGCCTGAGGCTCATGGTCGATACCGGGGCGACGGTTACTGCGATCTCGCAAGATGTGGCTGAAGCGGCGGGGATTGAGCCCGATCCGCTTCGCCCTGAGGCGGAGGTAGAGA
>CANFIV010000082.1 GCA_947446935.1 Sphingomonadaceae bacterium
CTCGCATATCGAGCTCGACGAGGCGACGATCGTGTGGCGCAATGCCGATATCGAGCAGGAACGCCGCATCGCGATCTTCGATCTGATCGAGGAAAACACCTTCCGTCCGGTGCGCGCCGCTGCGGCCGGGTTCGAAGGGCCCTATCGGCTTCGGCTTTCGGTCGACGACGGACGCCTGGCACTGGCGATTTCGGGTGAAGACGGCGCACCTCTCGAAACCATCGTGCTGGGCCTTGGCCGGTTCCGCCGCCCGATCCGCGACTATTTTGCTATCTGCGATTCGTATTATCAGGCGATTCGCCGTGCCACCGCGCAGGAGATCGAGACGATCGATATGGCCCGGCGCGGGGTTCACAATGAGGCGGCCGAGATGCTGCTGGAGCGGTTGGAGGGCAAGATCGAGACCGATTTTGCCACGGCGCGGCGGCTGTTCACCCTGATTTGCGTGCTGCATATCAGGGGATGACTGCGACAACGAAGCGCCGACAGGATCCCACCATGAGCAAGGACAAGACACCGGCGCGGCGGCGCGTGGGGCTGGTGATCGTGCTGCTGGTGCTGGTTGCCGGGGCGCTGGGAACGTGGTGGGAGTCGCGTCGCTGGATGCCGGACCGCGCCCGGTTTCTGGTGCAAGGCGTCTGGCTTGATGCCCACGATGGCCCGGTCGACTGGTCCATGCTCAAGGCGCGCGGGGCTGATTTCGTCTATCTGACGGCCAGCGAGGGCCCGGGCCGACGAGACGAGGCCTTCACCGCAGCGCTTGAGGCCGCACGCGCCGAAAAACTCAAGGTCGGGGCCGTCCATGTTTATGATCTGTGCGCGCCGGCGGATTCCCAGGCGGCCAATTTTGTCACAATCGTGCCGCGCGACCGTACATTGCTGCCGCCAGCGATCGCGCTCGATCTTGATTCGCGCTCGTGCCCCGTCCCGCCGGGCGAGGCGGCGATGCAGAGCGAACTGACCACGTTCCTCAACCAGATCGAGAAGCACACCGAATTCAAGGCGATTCTCATGGTGTCGCGCAGCTTCGAGGCGCGCTACCGTCTCGCCACCATGGTCAATCGCAACTTCTGGGTCCGGCAGGACTTTTTCGAGCCCGGCTATACCGGCGGTGCTTGGGTGATGTGGACCGCGACAACCCGCTTGCACATCGACGGTGTGGCTGGCCCGGTGCGCTGGGTCGTGGTGCGGCAATGAGCGGGTTGCCAGCGGCGGATGCCGCGATGCTCGCCATGGCTGCCCGGACGGCCGCGCGCCGCGCCTATGCTCCCTATTCGCGCTTCCATGTCGGTGCCGCATTGATGTTCGCCGATGGGGCCATCGTCACAGGCAGCAATGTGGAGAATGCCAGCTACGGCCTCTCGCTTTGTGCGGAGGCTCATGCGGTGGCCAATGCGATGGGCGAAGGGCGTCGCGGCGGTCTCATCGCGGTGGCGGTGGCGGGCGGCAAGCCCGATGCTGTCGGCGAGGCGGAGCTCGGTCCAGAGGCGGTGATGCCTTGCGGGCGCTGCCGGCAGATGCTGCACGAACTCGCCGCTTTGGGCGGCACGGATCCCGAGGTGATCGGGGTGGCGGCGGGATCAATGCTGCACGTGCCGCTCTCCTCCCTCTTGCCCCATGCCTTCGGCCCGGCCAATCTGGCTTGAGGCGACCCTGAACTCGATTTTACCCCCCCACTGATTCACCGGAGTGCAGTCTTGGCCATTCAATCCGATAAGTGGATTCGCACGCAGGCGCTCGAACATGGCATGATCGAGCCGTTCGTGGAGAGCCAGCGACGCGACAATTGCATCAGCTATGGCCTTTCGTCCTATGGCTATGACGCGCGCGTCGCGGACGAATTCAAGATCTTCACCAATGTCGATTCGGCCGTGGTGGACCCGAAGAATTTTGATTCCAATTCGTTCGTTGATCGCAAGACCCAGGTCTGCGTGATCCCGCCCAATTCTTTCGCGCTGGCACGCACGGTGGAATATTTCCGCGTACCGCGCGATGTGCTGGTAATCTGCCTTGGCAAATCGACTTATGCGCGCTGCGGGATCATCGTGAACGTGACGCCGCTTGAGCCGGGCTGGGAAGGCCATGTGACGCTGGAGTTTTCCAACACGACGCCGTTGCCGGCCAAGATCTATGCCAACGAGGGGGCGTGCCAGTTCCTGTTCCTGCAGGGCAACGAGCCGTGCGAGGTGAGCTATGCCGACCGCGCGGGCAAATACATGGGGCAACGCGGGGTGACGCTGCCGAAGCTTTGACGATACCTTCAACAAAACAGAATCTGGGAGAGAGACATGGCGACGAATAAGGCCGAGCGGCCGTTTGACATCATCGTATATGGCGCGACCGGCTATACCGGGCGTCTCGTCGCCGAATATCTGGCGCATCACTATGGCAGCGAGGGGCCGCGCTGGGCCATGGCGGGCCGCAGCGCCGAAAAGCTGGCCGAAGTCCGTGACCTGATCGGTGCGCCGAAAGATACGCCACTGGTCGTGGCCGATTCGAACGACCCGGCGAGCCTTGCCGCCATGGCCGAACAGACCCGGGTGGTTTTGACCACGGTCGGCCCATATCAACTCTATGGCGAGCCGGTGTTGCGCGCCTGCGTCGCGGCGGGCACCGACTATGCCGACCTTTGCGGCGAGCCGGTGTGGATGCGTCAGATGGTCGATGCGCTGCATGAGGAGGCTCAGGCCACCGGCGCACGGGTCAGCTTTTCCTCCGGTTTCGATTCGATCCCTTTCGATCTTGGCGTTTTCATGTTGCAGCAGGAGGCCAAGGCGCGTTTCGGCGCACCGGCTCCGCGTGTGAAGTGCCGCGTTCGCGCAATGCAGGGCGGGTTTTCGGGCGGCACGGCCGCCAGCCTCGGCGCGACTCTCAAGGCGATCGGCGCAAACCCCGCGCTGATTCCGATCATGACGAGCCCGTTCGGCCTGACCCCCGGTTTCGAGGGGCCGCCGCAGCCAGCTGGCGACAAACCGTTTCTTGATTACGCGACCGGCAGCTGGGCCGCGCCTTTCATCATGGCGGTGATCAACACCAAAAACGTTCACCGCACCAATCTGCTGCGCGGCCAGCCCTACGGGGCCGATTTCGTTTATGACGAGATGATCCTGACCGGGCCGGGAGCGGAAGGCCAGGCGATTGCCGAACATATCGCGCGCACCCCGATGATCGGCGGGCCGAACGATCCGGCTCCCGGCGAGGGCCCGAGCCCGGAAGAGCGCGCCAACGGCTTCTACGATGTGCTGTTCGTCGGCGAAATGCCCGATGGCCGCACGCTGCGTTATGGCGTCAAGGGGCGGTACGATCCTGGCTATGGCTCAACCAGCCGGATGCTGGCCGAAACAGGTATCGCGCTGCTGTCATGCGAGGCACCGGGTGCCATCGCAACCCCGGGTGCACTGCTGGGCGAGGCACTGGTCGAGCGCTTGCGCGCGCACGCCGAGATCACGTTCGCGGTTGAGGAGTAAGCGCGCGGCGGCGCTGGCTGGCGCCGCCCACCGTCAATGCCGTGGCGGCGTTTGCCTCAGCGCCGCCACGCAGGCCGCGCGATCGACATCGCGGCCATCGCCGCGCCGCGCATCGACATATGTCGCGGCAGGGCGACCGCCGCCTTCGGGCGGATAGAGATAGGCATCGAGAATACAGGCAGTGCCGCTCCACTGGAGCTTGCGCGCATCGCTGTCGCGCACATCGAGCCGGGGCGGGCCAAACAGGCGGGTGAGGGCCTCGGCGTCAGCACCGATCACACCTTCTAGCCCGGGTGCGGAGAGCACATGAGCGGTGCGGCGCTGCTGGGTCTGGGGCATTGGCGGCGGCGCTGGACGGACCAGAGCTGGACGCACCGGTGCCGGCAATGGACGGAGCGTGGCCTGGTCTGTGCCGCAGGCGGAAAGCACTAGAATCGCTGGCAGGGCCAGAAAGATGCGTCCGTTCATAGCGAGGACGAATCGCCGCTGCGCTGCCGCCTGTCAACGCTGCGTCCATCATCACAGCGCGGCGTTGCACCGCCGCATCGTGCAAGCTACGGCCGACCCCAACCTATTTCCTGTCCGGAGTTTCCGCATGAGCCCTTCGCCCGCCCGCCTTGACGTCATCGCTATCGGCAACGCCATCGTCGATGTCATGGCGCCCGCTTCCGAAGAGGACGTGACACGGCTGGGCCTCGCCAAGGGTGGCATGACGCTGATCGATACCGAGCAGGCGCACAATCTCTACCAGGCCATGGGGCCGGCGCGTGAGATTTCCGGGGGTTCTGCCGCGAACACGCTGGCCGGGCTGGCGGCGCTGGGTGCGAAGTGCGCCTTCATTGGGCAGGTGGCGGATGACCAGCTCGGCGAGGTTTTCGCCCATGATATCCGGGCAGGCGGGATCGATTTCGCCACCCCGGCGCGGGGCGAGGATCCGGCAACCGCGCGCTGCCTGATTTTCGTGACTCCCGATGGCCAGCGCACGATGAACACCTATCTTGGTGCCTCGCAGTATCTGCCTGCTTCGGCGCTGGACGAGGCGACGATTGCTTCGGCCTCGGTGCTCTATCTTGAAGGCTACCTCTGGGACCCGGAGGAGCCGCGCCGGGCGATGCGCCGGGCGATTGAGGCGGCACGGGGGGCCGGGCGGCAGGTTGCGTTCACGCTGTCCGACGGGTTCGTGATCGCGCGGCACGGCGATGATTTCCGCGCGCTGATCGAGCAAGGCCAGATCGATATCCTTTTCGCCAACGAGCATGAGCTGGCAGCGCTGACCGGGATCGAGGACTTTCACGAGGGTATCGCCCAACTCGCAGCCAAGGTGCCGACGCTGGTGGTGACCCGCAGCGAGAACGGCGCGCATGCGGTTTCGCACGGCGAGCATGTTTCGGTGTCGGCGGAGCCGGTTGCGCAGGTGATCGATACGACGGGCGCGGGCGACTTGTTCGCTGCCGGTTTCCTGTTCGGCCACGTGCGCGGGCGCAGCCTGGCCGAATGCCTGCGGCTCGGCGCGATCTGCGCGGCGGAAGTGATCTCGCACTATGGCGCGCGGCCCGAGGCGGATCTGGCTGCACTGGTCGCAGAAAAGGTTGGCTGAGCGCCTACGCGTCCTTCGCCAGGTGCAGCGGGCGCGCTTCGACAAATTCCGTGTTCTGGGCTCGGAAGCCCAGCGGGCGCAGGTCGAACCCTGCCTGTCTGAGCCGATCGGCAAGCATGGCGCGGTCGGCGGGCTCTGGCCGCGCTTCGCCAAAGCGTGCGAGATCGAGAATGGTCCGGCCGAAGCGCTGCATCGCGGCGATCGTTGCTGCGTAGTCCGGTTCGCTCCAGCTGGCGACGACATTGGTGAAGAGCAAAGTCGCGCCCGCTGCCGCGAAATCGGGGGCTAGCCCCTCGGCAAACCTGGCCGCGCATATCGTGTAGCGTTCGCGGAGTGCGAGACGCAGCCGCAAGGCTTCGGCAGCACCATGACGTCGCGGATCGACTTCAAATCCAAGGACTTCGCTACCCTGGAGCGCGAGCGCGGCACTGAGCTGACCGATCCCGATCCCGGCGTGGACAATGCTTGCCTCGCCCGCGAGCAGAACCAGAAGTTCGCGGTCATAGCGGCTCAGCACCCGCCCGGTTTCGAGCTTGCGCAAGTAGAAGTTCGCCAGTCCGCCTGCGTCTGAGCCCATCGCAGCGAGGCGTTCGGCAAGGAAGGCCAGCACGACTGCCTCGTAGGCCGCGATGGCGGCCTCATCCACCGGCGAGAATCTCGGCGCGGACTTCGCTGGCGGTGAGCTGCGCCACGGCAAGTCCTGCCTGCCTCGCCCCGTTGTAAAGGGCTTCGAACATGCGCTGAACGGGCGGATATTCGTGCGGGAAGACCACGGATTCATGCGGGCCGTGGCGCTGGTTCATCGAATGGGCATATGTACCGAGGTACAAGGTATTCCCCAGCAGGATGGCCTTGTGTGCCAGTTCGGCGGCCCAATCGCCCGGATTGTCCTGACGCTGCAACACGGGCAAGGCGGTGTAGTCGAGCGTTTGGGCGCCACGGTCTCCCAAGGCAGACCAGATGAACAGGCGCCCAGCCTTTGCCTGCGCTTGTTCGCCCCAAGCCGGTATCGCATCGGCCTCTAACAGATCGTAGGCCTTGGCACCGATCGCTGGGCGCACAAGTGAAGGGGTGTTGAAGCCGGGCAGGCAGAAGATGTCGTGCGGCTGGCCGAGGAACGTAAAATCGCCCGCGCAGCCGTTGCGCTGCAGAATCGCCAGCTCGTCTTCGATTCGGCAGACGCGTGGATCCGATGCCGCAAGTGCCCAGTTGCCATGGACATGAAGCCACGAATCCAGCGGCAGGCCGCTTTCGGCGCGGACGGCCTCGAGCGACAGCTGGACGAGCAGTTCGAACCGAGCCGAATCGGCGGCGCTTCCACAGCTTTCGAGATACTCGGCCCAGCGCGTCTGCAGGGCGTAGCGGCTGTTGTGCGTTACCCGCTCGTGGTGGATGTGAAGCTGAATCTCATGACCGGCGGCGACCAGCGAGCGGATCGCGGAGCTGGTCATCGCCAGATCGGCGGGTCGCAGCGGGACGAAGCCGAGCGGGTCGCCCTCGACAAACCGGGCGCCCGGGCGTGGTGCGTCGACCGGTTTGATGTGCGGACGATAGAACAGGGTAAGCTTTTGCGCGTGCGGTAGCGCTGCGGTGACTTCGGCAAACCGTTCGATCAGCGCGACGTTTTCCGGGCCGATCGTGCGGGGCACATTGCGCCAAGGCTCAAAGTGATCGCAGTGAAACAGCGCAAGTCGCTGCGCACCGCGCTGCCTGAACACATCTGCCGCGTTCGATGGATGGC
>CANFIV010000083.1 GCA_947446935.1 Sphingomonadaceae bacterium
ATCGATCGGCTGGCGGCTGAGCCATGCCGCGCTCGAACACGAAACCCTGCTCGCGTAGGCCCCCGCTCCGTCGAGCGGCGTACGCCCAACCGAACGCGAGGCAGACCGGCTATGATCCGCAAGCAGCAGAGCGGATGATCGGGCTGATCGATCCGCACTACCTGTTTGCCATAGCGTCCCCTACCCACGGCACCAACCGCACGCGGGCGCCGGAAATGACTGCCGAGATTGCCGTTTTGCGCACCGCACCGGACGCCGCCTGGGCAACGCGCTTCCGGCGGGAGTAAATCGGTCAGGCCGGGACCTTGTGCTTGGCCGCCGTCGCTTCCATGGCCGAGAGCGCACCGCCAGCAACCGGGCGAGCCATCACGCGGCGCAGCATCGGCTCGAAGAACGAGAGCGGCAGCGTTTCATAGTCCGGATCGAACGAGGACTGATCGTACTTCTCGCAGAACTCGGCGCAGGCATCGAAGTGGGGGTTGTCGCGGTACTTGTCGCGCACGTTGCGATCCGCGCCGAGGTAATGGAAGTAGTAGTATCCCTGGAACGCGCCGTGGTTGCGGCAGATCCAGTGCTCTTCCTCGCTCACGAACGGGTGGAGGATCGCGGCGGCGATCTCCGGGTGGTTGTACGAACCCAGCGTGTCGCCGATGTCGTGCAGCAGCGCCATCACGACATAGGACTCCGGCCGCCCGTCGCGGTGGGCGCGGGTCGCGGTCTGCAGGCTGTGTGTCAGCCGGTCGATCGGAAACCCGCCGAAATCGCCGTCGAGCAGATTGAGGTGCGCCAAGACCCGATCAGGCAGCCCGGCGGCAAAGCCCACATAATCGTGCGCGATCAGTGACCAGTCTTCCTGCGTGCCTTCGGTCATGGATCGAAACTGGGCTCGTTCGCCCGATTCGCCGTGATGTTCCATCGCTTTTCTCCCTTGGCCCAAAGCTAGCGCTTTCGCGCGCATGCGCAAGACCGCGCACTTCCCGGCGGTGGAGGTGGCGCATGGGGTCACAACACGTTACAAACCCGCCATGGCAATGAAGCTGCCGCTCCGCCCCACGCCGTTTTTCGGCAACAAGAACCGCGCTTTCTGGCGTCTGCAGCTGCTCGGCTGGGGCGGCGCGATGCTGCTCCGCGCGCTCTCCAGCCTCGCCAACGCGCAGCCGTGGTCGTTCCTGATCATCGTGCTGATCGCCTCGATCACCGGCTTTTCCATCTCGTTGATTCTCTCGGTGATCTACCGCGCGCTGATCAACCGCCGCCCCCTGATCACCTGGGGCGTGACTTCGATTGTCCTCGCCGTGGCCGTGGGCCTTTATGCCTTTATCGATTCGTGGGTCATCAGCCTCTACCGCTCCAGCAACGATGCGGGGTTTGCCCAGCTGTTCCTTGGCGTATTCTACCTCGATCTCACGCTGCTCGGGGCGTGGTCGGCTCTCTATTACGCGATCAATTTCTACATCCAGGTCGAAGAGCAGAACGATCAATTGATCCGGCTCGAGGCGCAGGCAACCTCGGCCCAGCTTGCCATGCTGCGCTATCAGCTCAATCCGCACTTCCTGTTCAACACGCTGAACTCCATCTCCACGCTGGTGCTGCTCAAGCAGACAGAGCCGGCCAATGCCATGCTCAGCCGCCTGTCCGCCTTCCTGCGCTATACGTTGATCAACGAACCGACCGGGCGGGTTACAGTGGCGCAGGAGGTGGAGACGCTGAAGCTCTATCTCGATATCGAGCGGATGCGGTTCGAGGAGCGGCTCGCGACCGAATTCCGTATCGATGACGACACGCGTGAGGCGTTGATGCCCTCGCTCCTGCTGCAGCCGTTGGTCGAGAATGCGATCAAATATGCGGTCAGCCCGCTTGAGGAAGGGGCCCAGATCATCATTTCGGCGCAACTCATCGGGCCGGTGCTGCGAGTCAGCGTGTCCGACACCGGGCCGGGGTTGCAACCGGGCACCGACCCTTCGACATTGTTTGGAGTGACAAACACGACTTCGGATTCATCGCCAGATTCTACACGCGTCGGGCTCGCCAATATCCGTGACCGGCTCGCTCAGGCGTATGGCGAGAACCAGCGGTTCGAGATCGGCGAACGTCCGGGTGGAGGCTTCATGGTCGTGATCGAATTGCCCTTCGAAGCGCGCGACGCGCAGCCCCGTTCGCTTCAGGCTTTCCAATGACGTCCATTCCACACCCTAAGCCCACAAGCAAAGGTAGCGCATGACCATTCGCACGATCCTCGTCGACGACGAGAAGCTCGCCATACAGGGTCTCCAGCTGCGGCTTGAGGCCTTCCCCGATGTCGAGATCATCGACACCTGCTCGAACGGGCGCGAGGCAATCCGCAAGATCAAGACCGAGAAGCCCGATCTGGTGTTCTGCGATATCCAGATGCCCGGCTTCGACGGGTTCAGCGTGGTGAGCGGCGTGATCGAGATCGATCCGCCGCTGTTCGTGTTTGTGACCGCCTATTCCGAGCACGCAATCCGCGCGTTCGAAGCCAACGCGGTCGATTATCTCCTCAAGCCCGTCGAGCAAGGTCGCCTCGCAGACGCACTGGACCGCGCGCGCACACGCATCGCCGAAAAGCGCGGACTGGAAGAGGTCGAAAAACTCAAGTCCGTGCTCTCCGAAGTTGCACCCGATGCGATGGGGGCCATGCCTGACGAGAGCGAGCCCGCAGTCGGCCGGTTCGAGAAGCTGATTAACATCAAGGATCGCGGCCAAATCTTCCGCGTCGATGTCGACACGATCGAACGGATCGAGGCGGCGGGTGACTACATGTGCATCTACACCGGCGACAATTCGCTGATCCTGCGCGAGACGATGAAGGACCTCGAACGCCGCCTCGATCCGCGCGTATTCCAGCGCGTCCACCGCTCCAAGATCGTCAACCTGGATCGCGTGCGCCAGGTGCGCCCGCACACCAACGGTGAATGCTTCCTCGTGCTCGACAGCGGCTCGGAAGTGAAAGTCTCACGCTCCTACCGCGACGTGGTGGCGCGCTTCGTGCACTGATTTGCGTTCGCGCGAAGACGCAAAGAGTTTCGCGCGGAGGCGCGGAGAAGACCTCTGAGGCGGAGCCGCGTGACTTGAACGACGGAGCAGCATTGCCTGTGCAGATTGGCGATAGGCCTTCGGCCAGAACTCTCTGCGCCTCTGCGCGAACCCCTTTGCCCTTCTCGACACGCCGAAGCGCCTTAGGTAAGCCGCCACCATGACCTCCTTCATCATTCCCGGCTTCGACCTCGACGCTTTCACCGCAGCCACGCTGGCCGAAGACCTTGGCGAGGGCCTGCCCGGAGGCGGGCATGATGTGACTTGCGAAAGCGTGATACCCGAGGAGGCGCGTTTTGCCGGGGTGATGGACAGCCGCGATGCGATCACGGTCTGCGGGCTGCCGATTGCCGCCGCGTTCTTCCGCGCGCTCGATCCGGACATGGAGATCGAAATCCTCACTCGCGAAGGCGCACAGGTCGCGCCTGGCACCGCGCTCATGCGCCTCACCGGCAATGCCCGCGCCATGCTCACAGCCGAGCGCAGCGCGCTCAACACCGTGCAGCACCTCTCGGGCGTGGCGACGCTCACGCGCAGCTATGTCGATGCCATGGGCGACACCCGCGCCAAGCTGCTCGATACACGCAAGACGATCCCCGGCCTGCGCCATCTCGAAAAATACGCGGTGCGCACCGGCGGCGGGCACAACCACCGCATGGGCCTGTGGGACGCGGCGATGATCAAGGACAACCATGTCCTCGTGGCCGGCGGCGTGGCGGAGGCCGTGCGCCGCGCACTGAGCGCAGGCGTCGCCGACGTGATCTGCGAGGTCGACCGCATCGACCAGATCGAACCCGCGCTGGAAGCGGGCGCCACCCGGCTGCTGCTCGACAATATGGGGCCGGACCGGCTGCGTGAGGCCGTGACGCTCGTCGCAGGCCGCGTTCCGTGCGAGGCTTCAGGCGGTGTGCGGCTGGATACCATCGGCGCGATTGCCGCCTCGGGCGTCGACTACGTCTCGGTCGGCCGCCTCACCCAAAGCGCCCCGGCGGCAGATATCGGGCTGGATTTCACGCCAATTTGAACCAAGACGCGATTGTCCGGTGCCCGCTGCGTGCTAGGCTCGCGCCTCGGGATGAGGGGACATGCGTGCGGCCGCAATCGATTATCCGGTTTGAGCAGTTCTATGTGGCCAGCACCGCGCTCGCCATCATCGCACAATTGTTCAACGCGATGGGGCTCTTCGGTCCTGTCAGCAAGAACCAACTCGGCCCCTACTTTCTACCGATCATCTTGGTGATCAGCTATGGTCTCGCGTTCCTGTTCTGGTTTCTGATCGCCCGCCGCGCCAGCAATATCGCCAAATGGATATTGGTGGTTATGACGGGGATCAGCCTTGCCTTCACCGTGCCCGCTCTGGCGATACTTGCGCAGGAATATCCGGTCTATGTGTTGGCAACCGGGCTGCTCTTTCTGCTGGATCTGATCGCGATGGTGTACCTATTCCGCCGCGATGCCGTGGAATGGCTGAAGAGCAGGGGCCAACAAGCACCGATCGACATCACGACGTTCAGCTGATGCGCCTGCCCGCCCTCGAAGCCATCGCCGCCCTTGCCGTCGCGCTTCCGGCTGCCGCACAGGCGCAAGCGTTGCAATGCCGTCTGCCGCCGCAGATCGCAGCCCCCGCCCTGCCGAAGCCCGATGGCCCGCGCCGTGCGCTGCCGATCCGGGGCTATACGCTTGCGCTTAGCTGGTCGCCCGAGTTCTGCCGCAGCCATCAGCGCGATGCTCGCACTTCGCTCCAGTGCGGCGGACAATTGGGGCGATTCGGGTTCATTCTCCACGGTCTCTGGCCAGAGTCCGAACCGGGCCGCTGGCCGCAGTGGTGCAGCAGCAAGCCGATTGCTGCCGAAACGCTGCGCGGCAACTTGTGCATGACCCCCTCGGCCGACCTTCTCACGCACGAATGGGCCAAGCACGGCAGCTGTATGGCGCGCTCGCCGGAAGGGTATTTCAAGGCTGGCGCCTTGCTTTTCGGCGCGCTGCGCGTTCCCGATATGGCAGCTCTCTCACGCCGGGCGAACCTGACGGCGGGTGACCTGCGCGCCGCCATGCGCAAGGCGACGCCGTTTCTGCCCGCCCGCGCGATTCGCGTCTCGGCGAATGCGCGCGGCTGGCTGCAGGAAGTGCACGTCTGCTACGATAAAGACTTCATGCCCGCCGCTTGCGCAGATCAGGGCGCACAGGATGGTGCAGCACTGAAAATCGAGCGGGGTTCCTAGCGCCGCTCGCGGAAAAATCCTTTGAGCAGTTCTGCCGCCTCACTCTCGCCCATGCCCGAATAGACTTCCGGTCGGTGCAGGCAGCCCGGTGCATCGAAAACCCGTGCGCCATGCTCCACCGCGCCGCCCTTGGGGTCGCTGGCGGCATAATAGACCCGCTCCAGCCGCGCATGCACGATCGCGCCCGCACACATTGCGCAAGGCTCGAGCGTGACCCACAGCTCGCAGCCGGTGAGCCGCTCCTGACCGAGCAGGCGGGCGGCGGCGCGAATCGCCATGACTTCGGCATGAGCGGTGGGATCGCAGTCCCCGCGCGGCGCATTATGCGCGGCGGCAATCACCACCCCATCCTTGACGATGACCGCCCCGATGGGCACTTCGCCCGCAGCTTCCGCCTGCGCGGCGGCAGCGAGCGCGGCGCGCATCGGTTCGGGCAAGGGCCAGCGGGTCATGAGTCCGCGCTAAACCGGAACGCCCAATCGGATCAAGGCCGGCGCTGAGCGTGCGAATCCTTGACTTCGCCCACAAGATCGGCAAGAGCGCCGCCTTCCCGATCCATGATCGAACCCATTCTAGCGAGTTTTCAGCCATGTCGCGCATCTGCGAACTGACCGGTAAGGGCCGCCAAGTCGGTCACAACGTAAGCCACGCCAACAACAAGACCAAGCGTCTGTTCCTGCCCAACCTGCAGAACGTCACGCTCATGTCCGAAAAGCTGGACCGTAGCTTCAAGTTCCGCGTTTCGACGCACGGGCTGCGCTCGGTCGAGCACAACGGCGGGCTCGACAACTGGCTGCTCAAGCAGGCTGACACCAAGCTCAGCCCGCGTGCGCTCAAGGTGAAGCGCGAGCTCACCAAGGCTGTTGCTGCCTGATCTTCCGGCGGGCGGGGCAACCCGCCTGCCCCGAAGGCTCGCCTGCCTTTATGGGTTGAGGCGGAGCTTGAGCAGCAAAGTTCGCTGCGCCCAAACCATCTCGTTGCTGTCCGAGATCAGCCAAATCATCTGGCTGCCGTCCGTTTCGCGCGTCACGGTCATCCCCTCGTAGTTTTCGCGGATTCGCGGGTCATTGATTCGCGCGATCACACGCGGCGTGATCGTTTCGCCCGGGCGAATGTCCTCGGCTGCGAAGATCGCGATCACGCTGCGAAACCCTGCCAGGTCGAAACTCCGGCCCAGCACGAGCATCCGCCCATCGGGCATCTGCGCCAGTTCCGAAGGCCGGAAGCCCGCCGGCATCCGCACGGTAAAGCGGGCGGGCCTTTCATAGGGTAGAGGCTCGCCGGGAAAGAGCAGCGCGGGATGGAGCGTCCGGTCCAGCCAGTGCGCATAGACCTCGCCGATAATCACCGTGCGCCCATCCGCCAGCCGGGTCATCGCCTCCGGCCCTTGGTTGTCTGGCCATCTGCGCATGGCGGGCAGCGGGATACGCGTCCGCTGCGCCAGATCGGGACTGTAGCGGTCCATGATGAATGTGCCTTCGTAGCCCACCAGCAGATC
>CANFIV010000084.1 GCA_947446935.1 Sphingomonadaceae bacterium
CCTTGAGCGGCGCGATATCGCCGAGCATCGAATAGACACCCTCGAGCACCACGAGCTTGCCCGCGCCTTCCGGAATGCGCTTCAAGCGCTTTTCCATCGCTTCGATGTCGTTGTGCTTGAAGGGCACGACTTCGGCATCGCCCATCTTGCAGCCGTCCCAGATGGAGGCGTGGCTGTCGATATCGAGCACGATGTAATCGCCCTTGCCCGCGATCGTGCTGATGATGCCCAGATTGGCCTGATAGCCGGTGGAAAACACCATGGCATGATCCATGGCGTAGAATTCCTTCAGCGCATCTTCGCACGCACGGTGGCCTGCATAGGTGCCGTTGAGCACGCGGCTGCCGGTGGTGCCAGCGCCGAACTCATCGAGCGCCTGCTTGCCTGCCGCGATCACATCGGGGTCGAAGGTCATGCCCATGTAGTTGTAGGTGCCGAGCAGGATCGTCTCGCGCCCGCTGCAGATCGCGGTGGTGGGCGAAAGCACCTTTTCCATCACGAGGCTGAAGGGATCGGTCACGCCCGTATCGAGCAGCGCCTGTCGCTGCTGAATCAGCGGATCGAACCGCGAGAACAGGTCGGTCTTGGCCTCGGCAGGCATGTCGGTAGGGGTCATGTCGTTCATCGGTTCAGCCCTGCAGCGTGGTCACGGCATCGATCAGCTGGCCATAAGTCTCGATCTCGGCCTGCTGGTTCATGCTGATGATAATGTCGAATTCGTCCTCGATCGCGGCGACGAAATCCATCACCGTCAGGCTGTCCCATTCGAGATCACCCGCGAACGAGGTGGTCTCGTCGATCGGAACGGCCTTCTTGTTGAACGGCTCGATCACTTCGGCAATGCGGGCGGCGGTAGCGGCGCGATCCATTTGTCTTGTTCTCCACGAATGAGGCGCCAATGCCCCAAGATTAAGGCTGAAAAGCGGCCAGCCGCGCCGCTTGTCAAGCACAAGGGCCTTGTGGCATCCCCCGTTTTGTGGCGCGTGAGGCCCACGCAGCTTGGGAGAGCGCCCGTGGCCGACAAAACCCCGCCTTTAGAGCCGTCCAAGGGCTCTCCCCCAATCCCCACGCCATCGCCTCTTTCCCCTTCGGGCTATTCGAACCACGCGATCCATCTCGTCCGCACCGTGCAGTCAATGAACCTCACGCTCAGCCAGATGGCCGATTCCAAGGCTTCGATCCTGATGGGCGCGACTTTCGTGGTATTCACGATCACGATGGGGCAGGCAAAAAACGGTCATCTGCCCGCCTCGCTGCTGGTGCTGGCGGCCTTCGCCTTCGCCTCGGCGATGTGCGCGGTGATCGCGGTGCTGCCCTCTATTGGCCGGCCGTCAAAAGGCTCGGGCCCGGTGATGAGCCCCAACAAGCTGTTCTTCGGCACGTTCACCGCATTGGACGAGGAGGAATGGACCCAGAGCGTGCTCGCCGATCTCAAATCAGACGAAGGCACTTTCCGCCTGATGCTTCATGACATGTACCAGAACGGTCAGGTGCTCCAGCACAAGAAGTACCGCTTTCTGGGCTACGCCTACCGCCTGTTCATGATTGGCCTTACCGCAACGGTCACGGTTTTCATAGCCGAGCATGTCATGGCCCGGGGGTAGCGTTATTGGCTGGCGCAGCGCCGGGTTCGTCGGTGCCGAGCGACGCGAACACGTGCGCGAGTTGGTGGTCCTGCACTGCCGCGACCTGGCCGACATAGGCGTTCACCGCGCCCTGCTCTTGCTTATATCGCCAATGGGGGGCTGCACCGCGCGCTGGGCCTGGCCACGTCCGTAAGTGCCACTTTCGCACCTCTAGCTTGCGCCCCCGGCTGGGGGCCACGAGTGCTGGACGATTTGGAGTGGCCCTCACTGTGGCCCCACACTTTCGCCATAGTTCCCGGATGGTGACGAACGCGGACGAAACCAGCCGCACGAGTCTCAGCTATTTTCTGGGGGTCGTCCAACCGGGCTGACCGCCTGCGAATGGAGATCTGGAGGCCCGAGCCGGAATCGAACCGGCGTGCACGGATTTGCAGTCCGCTACGTCACCACTCCGCCATCGGGCCCCGATGCGCATCAGCGTGGAAGCGCGCGGTTAGCCGAGCACCGGGCTGCCCGCAATGGGATTCTTTGCCCGCTCCAAGCCGCGTTCAGGGATCGACGAAATCGGCCGCGCGCTTTTCGAGCCCCGCCTTCACCGCCTCGACCTGATTGCGCGTATACATCAGTTCGTGCTGCGCCATGCTTTCGGCGAGAAGGATCTGGTCGCCGTCCAGATCGGCGGTGCGGTTGGTGAGCAGCTTGGCACCGCGTGTGGCGGTCGGGCTCTTGCTCGCGATCTCCTGCGCCAGCGCCATGGCGCGGGCCAGCGGATCGGGATCGGCATGGGTCGCAAAGCCAAATTGGACCGCCTCAGCGCCCGAAAACTCGCGGTGGGTGTACGTCAGTTCGCGCAGCACATCATCGCGCACATTGCCGCGCCACAGCAGGTAGCCGGCCATATCGGGCACAAGGCCCCACTTCACTTCCATCACCGCCAGCCGCGCATCGGGGGCGATCATGCGGATGTCCGCGCCGCTCGCAACCTGCAGTCCGCCGCCGAAGCACACGCCGTGGACCGCTGCGATCACCGGCATCGGCAGCTTGCGCCAGACCATGGCGGCCTGCTGCGCGCGATTGGCATTGCCATGCGTGCGCTCGACAAGCCCGCTCCCCTCCCACCGGTCGGTGCGGGCCATGCTGGAAAGGTCGAGCCCGGCGCAGAACGAACGACCTGCGCCCGATAGCACGACGGCGCGCACGCCCTTTGCTTCGTGCAGGTGGCTGCCCGCCGCAATGATCCCCTCGAACATGGCATCATCGAGCGCGTTCATCTTGTCCGCCCGATCGAGCAGCACGTGCGCGACATGGTTTTCGATAGTCACGCTGACACGGTCATGGAATTTCATGGCAAGCTCCTACTTCGTGCCGGCTCTTACGCAGCGCTCGCGTTGACGCCCATGCTGGACAGATAGCGGCGGATGTTGCGCGCGGCCTGGCGCAGGCGCTGCTCGTTCTCGACCATCGCGATGCGCACATACCCCTCGCCATCCTCGCCATAGCCCACGCCTGGCGCGACCGCGACTTCGGCATGGATGAGAAGCTGTTTGGAAAATTCGAGGCTGCCCATCTCGCGCAGGGCCGGGGGCAGCGGAGCCCAGGCGAACATCGAGGCGCGCGGGCTCGGGATGTCCCATCCGGCGCGGCCGAAGGCTTCCACCATCACATCGCGGCGCTTTTGGTAGAGCAGGCGGTTCGTCTCGACGATATCCTGCGGCCCGTTGAGCGCGGCACAGGTCGCCGCCTGGATGGGCGTGAACGCGCCGTAATCGAGATACGACTTGACCCGGGTCAGCGCGGCAATGAGCTGCTTGTTGCCCACCGCGAAGCCCACGCGCCAGCCGGCCATCGAGAACGTTTTCGACATCGAGGTGAACTCGACCGCGATGTCCTTCGCCCCCGGCACTTCGAGGATCGAGCGGGTCGGCTGGCCATCGAAATAGAGCTCGGAATAGGCGAGGTCGGACAACACCCAGACCTTGTTCTCGCGCGCCCACGCCACCAGCCGCTCATAAAACGCGAGGTCGACTGTCTCGGCGGTCGGGTTCGAAGGGTAATTGACGATCAGCACCGAAGGGCGCGGCACGCTGTAGCGCATCGCGCGGTCCAGCGATTCCCAATAGCGTTCATCGGGCGTGGTCGGCACCGAGCGGATGGTCGCGCCCGCGATGATGAAGCCGAAAGTGTGGATCGGGTAGCTGGGATTGGGCGCGAGGACGACATCGCCCGGCGCTGTGATCGCGGTGGCGAGGCTGGCGAGCCCTTCCTTCGAACCCATGGTCATCACCACTTCGGTCTCGGGATCGAGGTCGACGTTGAAACGGCGCGCATAGTAGTTGGCCTGCGCCTTGCGGACGCCGGGAATGCCCTTGGAAGCCGAATAGCCGTGTGCATCAGGCTTCATCGCCACTTCGCACAGCTTTTCGATGACATGCGCGGGCGGCGGCAGATCGGGGTTGCCCATGCCGAGATCGATGATGTCCTGACCGCGGGCGCGTGCGGCGGCCCGCATCGCGTTCACTTCGGCGATGACATAGGGCGGCAGGCGCTTCATGCGGTAGAATTCTTCGTCCACGGTGGGTTCACTCACAACTGCACACGGCAAAAGTACCGCGCGTACAGGGCCCTTACGACAATCGACCGGCCATGGAAACCGGAAGGGCTAACATGCACGCCGATCCGCGCTATAGTGTTCGCAAGCGCAATAGGGATGAAGATCACCATGGCCGAACCCGAAGAGCCGCAAAATGCCCCCATCGACTCGGCTGTCGTCGAGGATCTGATGCGCCAGCAGGGTGAGGCGCTGCAGGCGCTGTTCGCGCCGTTTTTGCCAACGTCTTCCACACCCGCTCCCGATCCCACCGATATGCAGCACTGGGCGATGTCCGCTGCCAAGCTGCAGAAGATGTGGCTGGAATACGGGGCCGAGCAGGCCGAACCCATGCTCGCGCGGTTCGCCGATCCCGCCCGCTGGCCCGCTCCGTGGAGCGCACTGACCTCGGACTGGTATGCCGCGCTGCCGCTCTCGCAAGCCGAAACGCAAACCAAGCTCTGGGAAGACGGGCTGGCGCTGTGGACCACAGTGCTCGGCCGCTATGGCATCGGACCATCCGCCAAGGACAAGGCTGCCGAAATCCTGCCGCGGCTGGACCGCCGCTTTGCCGACCCGCGCTGGCGCGAGCAGCCGTGGTTCGCGCTTGTGCACCAAACCTATCTGCTCCTCGCCGAGCGGCTCACAGCCATGGCCGAAGAGGTCAAGGGCCTGCCTCCGGAGCGCAAGCACCAGTTGCAGTTCATCACCCGCGTGATCACGGATGCGCTGAGCCCGGCCAATTTCCCGATAACCAACCCGGTGGTGATCGAGCGCACGCTGGAAAGCCATGGCGAGAACCTTGTCAAAGGCGCCGAACATCTGCTGGCGGACTTGCGCAAGGGCCAGTTGACCCACACCGACCCCGAGGCATTCGAACTCGGCCGCAATCTCGCGATCACGCCTGGCAAGGTGGTGCACGAAACCGCGCTCTACCAACTCATCCAGTACAGCCCCACCACCGAGTCGGTGCTGGAGATCCCGCTGTTGATCTTCCCCCCGTGGATCAACCGGTTCTACATCCTCGATCTCAACCCCAAGAAGAGCTTCATTCGCTGGGCGGTGGAGCAGGGGCTCACAGTGTTTGTGGTTTCATGGAAATCGGCGGACGCCTCGATGGCCGATATCCTGTGGGACGACTACGTCCTCGCGCAAGTCGAGGCGATCGACCTGGTTCGCGAACGGCTCAAAGTGCCGCAAGTCCATGCCATCGGCTATTGTGTGGCGGGCACCACGCTGGCCGCGACGCTGGCGCTGATGGCGCGGCGCGGTGAGGCGGACAAGGTGCGCTCCGCCACGTTCTTCACCGCGCAAGTCGATTTCGAGAAGGCGGGCGACCTCAAGTCGTTCATCGACGACAAGCAGATCAAGATGCTCGATGGCATGGTCACCGATGGCTACATTGATGGGCGCTATCTGGCCGCCACGTTCAATCTGCTGCGCGGGCCGGATCTCATCTGGAACTATGTCGTCAGCAACTACATGCTGGGCGAAAGCTATCCCGCCTTCGACCTGCTGCACTGGAACGGCGACACCACCAACCTGCCGGCGAAGTGGCACAAAGCCTATCTGGAGGATCTCTACCGCGACAACCGGCTTGTGATCGCGGACTCGCTGCAGATCGACGGCACCCCCATCAACCTCGATCTGATCGCGACCCCCTGCTACATTCAGGCCGGGCGCGAGGACCATATCGCTCCGGCCGAAAGCGTGTGGCAGCTCACCCGGCACCTGGCCGGACCGTGGCGTTTCCTCCTTGCGGGGTCGGGCCATATCGCGGGCGTCGTCAATCCACCCGATTCGGGCAAGTACCAATTCTGGCGCAACGATGGGTCACCCCGGACGCTCGCGGAATTCGTGGCGGGCGCGCGCGAGACCAAGGGCAGCTGGTGGCCGGACTGGATCGACTGGATCCGAACGCAGGACAGCGCCACGGTACCGGCCAAGGGCAAGCGCATACCGGGCGGGCGCGGCGATCCGGTGATCGAGGATGCCCCCGGGCGCTACGTCAAGACACGCTGAACGGATTCCGGATGATGCTGGCCCCTGCGGCAGAGAGCATCTGCGCGTCGATATAAAAAATATGGTGCAGTGCACAATAACCCTTGACCCTGCGGTGCCGCTTGCTTATTTTGTGCAGTGCAGCACGAGCGCCTGGTTGTCCGATTGACCGGATTTCCTGACGGGACGTGCCCGGCGCAGGAGCAGTTCAATCATGGAAGACGCAGTCAACGACATCGCACCCGCAGCAATCGCGGATCCGATCGTCAGCGAGCCCGTCGTTCTGGCGGAACCGATCGCGACGCCGGATGTGGTTGCCGCGAAGCCCAAGGGCAAGCCCGGCCGTCCGCGCAAGGTGGCAACACCTGCAGCGGCTCCGGTCAAGGCTCCCAAGGCCAAGCCGGCACCCAAGGCCGTGCCCGAGGCAGTAATCGCCACCGTTCCGGCCATTGTGCCAGCCGCCATTGTGGAAGCCTCGCCGGTTTCCGCGCCCAAGCGGGCCAAGCCCGCCGCGCGCAAGCCGGTAAAGGCCACCCCGGCCAAGAAGACTGCGGCAAAAGTAGCAGAGA
>CANFIV010000085.1 GCA_947446935.1 Sphingomonadaceae bacterium
CAGCCGCCCTCGCCCAATCGGCGCACCAGCACGCCACAGGTTGCATCGACATCGCCGTGGTCATGCGCAAGCGGGGCGATGTGCTCTGCCGCCCAGGCATCGAGCTCGCGAGCGAGCGTGCGGTGATGGTCGTCGAGAAACGGCCATTCGAGAAAGCTGGTATCGGCCATCTCAATTGCCCTCGAACACGGGCTTCTGCTTCGCGACGAAGGCGTGGTAGGCGCGCGCGAAATCCTTGGTTTGCATGCAGATAGCCTGCGCCTGAGCCTCCGCCTCGATCGCGGCATCCACTCCCATATCCCATTCGGCATGGAGCTGGGTCTTGGTCATGGCGTTGGCGAAAGCGGGCCCGGAGGCAATTTGCGCAGCCATCTTCGCAGCCTCTGCCAGCACGCTTTCCTGCGCGATGATGCGGTTGAAAAAGCCCCAGCGCTCGCCTTCCTCGGCGGTCATGTTGCGGCCGAGGAACAACAGTTCGCTGGCGCGGCCCTGCCCGATGATTCGGGGCAGGATGGCGCAGGCGCCCATGTCGCAGCCGGCGAGACCAACACGGTTGAACAAGAACGCGACCTTGGTGTCAGGTGCGGCGAGGCGCAGGTCCGATGCCATCGCGATGATAGCCCCGGCCCCGGCGCAGATGCCGTCCACCGCTGCGATGACCGGCTGCGGGCAATGACGCATGGCCTTGACCAGATCGCCGGTCATGCGGGTGAATTCGAGCAAATCGGGCATAGTCATGCCGACCAGCGGACCGATGATTTCGTGTACATCGCCGCCCGAGCAGAAGTTGCCGCCCGCGCCGGTGATGACGATCGCCTTCACCGCAGGAACGCGAGCCAGAGCGCGAAACAGATCGCGCAGTTCGGCGTAGGATTCAAACGTGAGCGGGTTTTTCCGCTCCGGACGGTTGAGCGTTATCGTGCCGACACCATCGGCAAAGGACCACAGGAAATGGGCGGGCTGATAATCGGCTGGGTTCATGCATCCTCCGCAGGGCGCGCGCCGTTCTGCAAGGCGCTGTTGAGTGTTGTTGTCAGTCTGAGCAAGGTCGCCATGTCTTCGTCGGACATCTCGGAAAACAGCGAATCTACCAGTGCCTCGTGCTTTTCGGCCATCTCGCGGAAAGCATTGCGGCCATCAGGCGAGAGGACAACGTGCTGTACACGCCGGTCATCGGGATCGATCTCACGGCTGATCAGCCCGTCTTCGACCAGACGGTTCACCAGCCCGGTGAGATTGCCGTTCGAAACCAGCAGATGATCGGTCAGCTGCGACATCGTGATCGGCGCGGTTTCGCGATCGAGCGCAGAGAGCACGTCGAAGCGCGGCAAAGTGCTGTCGAATTCGGTCTTGAGATAGCCGCGAATGCGTTTCTCGATGATCGTGGTCGCGCGCAGCATGCGCAGCCAGACGCGCAGCGATTGCTTGGCATGGGGAGCCGCCATTACATCACCTCTCCGCCGGCAATGGCTATGGATTGCCCGTTGACCGAGCCTGACAGGGGGTCGCACAGCCAAAGGGCGGTAGCTGCCACCTCTTCAGGCCTTATCAGCCGCTTCTGCGGATTATCCCGCACAAATTGGGCAAGCACCTGCTCCGCTGCCATGCCCGTCTTTTCGGTCACCGCTGCGATCGAGCGCTGGACGAGTTCGGTATCGGCAAAGCCCGGACAGATCGCATTGGCCGTCGCGCCAGTACTCGCCAATTCGAGCGCCAACGTGCGGGTCAGGCCGATCACGCCGTGCTTCGCGGCGGCATAGGCCCCGGTATAGGCATAGCCCTTGAGGCCCGAAGTGCTGGCCACGGTGATGATCCGGCCATTCGCTGCCTGCGAAACCTCCTTGAGGACTGCACGCGTGCAGAGGAACGCGCCGGTAAGGTTTACCGCGATCATTTGCTGCCAAAGCGCCATCGAGGTCTTGGCAACCGGCGCCGTCTCGGCCCCGCCGGCATTGTTGACGAGGATGGTGACGGGGCTGATTGCGCGCGCCTCGGCCATGGCCGCCTCGACCGAGGCTTCATCGGTCACATCGACGCAGATTGCGGCTGCTCCCGGCAGCGTGGCCGCCACACGCTGCAGCTGCTCCAGCCGCCGCCCCATCAGCGTCACCCGCGCGCCGGCACCGTGCAGAGTCCGCGCTATGGCTGCGCCGATCCCGGTTCCGCCGCCGGTGATGACCGCATGATGCCCAGCAAGGTCCGTCATACGTTGAGCACCGCCTGGCCCGCTACCAGACTTTGTGCCCGCGCAAGATTGCGCGAGAGCTGATCGAAACCGTTGCGATAGGGCAGCGGCACATGGATTGCATCGCTACCCAGCTCCGCCGCTGCGCGCAGCGTCCACGCCGGGTCGATCAGGTGCGGGCGGCCGAGCGCGCAAAGGTCCGCGCGGCCCGAGGCGAGGATCGAGTTGACGTGGTCGACCTCGAAGATGTTGCCAACCGCCATAACCGGCACGTCGAGCTCGTTGCGGATGAGATCGGCAAACGGGGTCTGGTACATGCGGCCATAGACTGGCCGCGCCTCACGCGTGGTCTGGCCGGTGGATACGTCGATGAGGTCCGCGCCTGCATCGCGGAAGGCGCGGGCGACTTCCACGGCATCGCGCGCCGTCATACCGCTTTCGCCGATCCAGTCGGTCGCGGAAATGCGCACGGACATCGGCTTGTCCGCAGGCCAGACGGCGCGCATCGCGCGGAACACTTCGAGCGGATAGCGCAGCCGGTTTTCCAGGGAACCGCCATAGTCATCTATGCGCCGGTTGAGCACCGGGGTGATGAAGCTGGAGATCAGATAGCCATGCGCGGCGTGGAATTCGACCATGTCGAACCCGGCGCTGGCGGCACGGCGCGTAGCGGCTACGAACTGGTCACGCACCACGTCCATGTCTGCGCGTGTCATTTCGCGCGGGATCTGGTTGGCGGTCGACCACGGCACGGGCGAGGCCGCGATAAGGGGCCAGTTGCCATCCTCGAGCGGCGCGTCGATCGCGTCCCATCCCAGGCGGGTCGAACCCTTGGCACCGCTATGGCCGAGTTGCAGCGCGATTTTCGCCGGGCTGCTTGCATGGACGAAGTCGACGACCCGTCGCCACACCGCCTCGGCCTCGTCGCTGTAGAGCCCGGTGCAGCCCGGCGTTATCCGGCCTTCGGGCGAAACGCAGGTCATCTCGGTAAAGACCAAACCAGCTCCGCCCAGCGCCCGCGCGCCGTAGTGCACGAGGTGGAAGTCGTTCGGCACACCTTCGGCCGCGCTGTACATCGCCATGGGCGAGACGGTGACGCGGTTCGCCAGTTCCATGCCGCGCAAGCGAAACGGGGTGAAGATCGGCGGGACCGGCTTGTCCAGCGCATGTCCGCACGCCTTTTCGGCGAACGCCTTTTCCAGCTGCGCCAGCCATGCCGGATCGCGCAGGCGCAGGTTCTCGTGGCTGACGCGCTGGCTGCGGGTGAGCAGGGCATACGTGAACTGGAGCGGATCGAAGTCGAGATAACGGTCCACTTCCTCGAACCAGCCCATCGAATTCTTCGCCGCGCTTTGCAGCTTCAGCACTTCGACATGGCGCTCGTCCTGATACTGGCGCAGGCCATCGGCCAGCGGCAGGTTGCTGTCGGCCAGGACTTGCGCCAGCTTGATCGCGTCCTCGAAAGCCAGCTTGGTGCCCGAACCGATCGAATAGTGCGCGGTGTGTGCCGCATCGCCCAACAAGATGAGATTGCCGTCGTACCACTGGTGGCACAGCACGCGCGGGAAGTTGATCCAGGCCGAGCCGCGCAGGTGCCCAGCATTGGTCATCAGCGGATGGCCGCCAAGGTGATCGGCAAAGATCGTCTCGCAAGCCCGGCAGGTTTCTTCCTGCGTCATCTCGCCAAAGCCCCAGGCCGCGAAGGTATCGGGCTGGCATTCAACAATGAACGTCGAGGTGTTGGCATCGAACTTGTAGGCGTGGGCCCAGACCCAGCCGTGCTGCGTTTCGACGAAGATGAATTTGAACGCATCGAACAGTTGGTGCGTACCCAGCCAGACGAACTTGTTCGGTCGCATGTCGATATCGACCTTGAACGTCTCCTCCCGCGTCGCGCGGATGCGGCTGTTCAGCCCGTCGCTGGCGATCACGAGGTCGAAGTCCTTGTAGGCTTCGAGCGTCGGATCGACCTCCACCTCGAAGTGCTGGATGATGCCCAGTTCGGCACAGCGGTCCTGCAGGATATTGAGCAGACGCTTGCGACCGATACCGATGAACCCGTGGCCGGTGGAGGTTACTTTCACGTCGTTCACGTGGACGTCGATATCGTCCCAATGCGTGAGTTCGGCTTCCATCACCGCCGCGCTTATGGGATCGTTGGCGCGCAGGTTTGCCATGGTCTGATCGGAAAAGACCACGCCCCACCCGAAGGTGTCGCCGGGCTTGTTGCGTTCGAATATCTCGATCTGCGCATCGGGTCGACGCAGCTTCATGGAGATGGCGAAATAGAGCCCTGCGGGACCACCGCCGACACTGGCAATCCTCATCTCACCTTATCCCTTGCTGGTTCCGGCGGACTGGCCGGAATGAAGTTTCAAGCTTAAAATATCTCACTGTCAAGCATGGGCCGGACATCGCTTTGGATCGGGCGGGGAAAATCATCGATTGCCGGCTCTTACCGGCGCGATGCCCCCAGTTCTAGCTCCGCCGCAATTTGTTTTAGGCTTAAAGTAACTTCATGGCACTGGCAAGGCATGAAGCATCACACACCCAGAAGATCCGCCAGAACCGCCTCGATCCCTGCAGCGGCAACCCGGATTTCCGCGAGGATGACGTCGAGTGGAGGGGCCCCGCCCTGCGCCGCACTGCGCGATGCGGAAATCGCGGCGAGGACTCGCCCGTCAGGGCTACGGATCGGCACTGCAAGGCACTGCAACCCCTCGGCGATCTCGCCATCGTCCATGGCGTGGCCCTGCTCGCGCACGCGCGCCAGTTCCTGCCGCAACGCGCCGGGGGCAGTGATCGTCCGCGCGGTCAGCGCAGGGAAAGGACCGGTGGCGAGGTAGGCTTCCCGGTCGTTCTCGGGCAGCCAAGCCAGCAGCACCTTGCCGATGCCCGAGCAATAAGCCTCAAGCTGCATTCCCACCCGAGTGAACAGATCGCCCGCACCGGCACCCGTTTTGATGCGATAGGTCACCATATCGCCTTCGAGTGTGCCGAGTTGGACCACGCAGCGCAAAGTGCCTGCCAGCCGATGCAGCAACGGGGCGGCACAATTGGCAATGACCTGCTTTTCATCAAGCTGGCCCAGCAGGCGCAGCAGCCGCGGACCGGCGACGTGAAATCCGGCCCCCTGCCGCGCCAGATAGCCATCCGCGACAAGCGAGGCCACCTGACGATGCGCCGTCGCGACCGGCACATCCAGATCGCGCGCGATGGATGCAATGCTGCGCGAAGAACCTTCGGCGATGACTGCCTCGAGCATGGCCAATGCCCGCGACAAGGAGCTCAGCAGTGGCGTTCCAGTTCTCATGATGCGAGATGATAGGGCCGGAGTCCGGTGGCACAAGGGCGAAACTGCGGGTAACCCTGATCGCCAGCAGGAGACCACATCATGACCACCAGCCACGACGATCTCGCCCGCCGCTTGCGCGAGGCCTACGCAGCCGGCGCTGTGCCGCCGCTCCGCGACGGGCTGGAGCCGACCGATGCTGCGGGTGCCTATGCGGTGCAGGAGATAAACACGCGGTTCTGGCTGGCGCAAGGCCGCCGCATCGTGGGCCGCAAGGCGGGTCTGACCGCCAAGGCCGTGCAAGTACAACTCGGCGTGGACCAGCCGGACTTCGGCGCGCTGTTTGACGATATGCGTGTGGCCGATGGCGGGACGCTCGATCCAGCGAAATGCCTCCAACCGAAGGCCGAGGCCGAGATCGCCTTCGTGCTCGCGGCCGACCTGCCCGATCCGAACACGACTGCCGAGCAGGTCGCTGCCGCCGTCGCCACGGTCCATGCGGCGATCGAGATCGTCGACAGTCGCATTGCCGACTGGAAGATCACCTTTGCCGACACCGTGGCCGACAACGGCTCCTCAGCCTTCTTCGTGCTGGCAGGTGAAGGCCAGCCGCTGGCCGGGCTCGACCTGATCGGTGCACCGATGGAGATGACTGTAAACGGCACGGTCGCCTCGACCGGTGTGGGTGCGGCGGCTCTCGGCAATCCGCTGGAAGCCGCTGCATGGCTGGCACAGACGCTTGCTGCACGCGGCGCGCCGCTCAAGGCGGGAGACGTGCTGCTCGCCGGTGCGCTCGGGCCAATGGTCGCGCTCAATGCTGGCGATGTGGTGCAAGCCAATGTCGGCGGCATCGGCGCTTGCAGCTTCACCTACGGAGCGAGTTGACATGGCGAAGACCAAAGTCGCGATCATCGGATCGGGCAACATCGGCACCGATCTGATGATCAAGATCATGCGCCTCTCCAGCGTGCTGGAAATGGGTGCTTTCGTGGGCATCGATCCTGAATCCGATGGCCTGCAGCGCGCTGCCCGGCTCGGCGTGCCAATCACCGCAGAGGGTATCGAAGGCCTCCTCGCCATGCCCGAATTCGCCGACATCCAGATCGTGTTCGATGCGACGAGCGCCTCTGCCCACAAGCGCAACAGCGAACTCGTGCTGGCGGCAGGCAAGCGGATGATCGATCTCACCCCCGCTGCCATTGGTCCCTATACGGTGCCGCCGGTCAACGGTGATGCCAACCTCGATGCC
>CANFIV010000086.1 GCA_947446935.1 Sphingomonadaceae bacterium
ATTCTTGCGCCGTCGGCGGTATCGCCCGTCTGTCGAACGCAGCTACCATTTGCGCGATCCTCGTTGCAACGTACCGCCCCCACACCCGGAAATGTCCGGCCATGCCCGGATTGTCGCCAGCGGATTGGTTACCGTTTGGTAAGTGATTGTCCCGTATGAGCACAACCATGCAGGGAACTCTCATTGTTTACGGACTGGTTGGAGCCTTGGCAATCGCGCTGCTGGTTGCCGCCTTCACCGACATCCGCCGCCGCCAGATCGATAACTGGCTGAACGCTGCCGTTGCTGCGGGCGCACCGCTGTTCTGGTGGGCGACCGGGCTCACCTTGTGGCCGGGCGTGGCCATCCAGCTGGCCGTCGCTGTGGTCACTTTCCTCGTGCTTGCCGGCCTGTTCGCGCTGCGTGCGATGGGGGGCGGCGATGTGAAGCTGCTCACCGCGCTCGCGCTGTGGATGCCCGCCCTGCTGTTTCTCAAGCTGCTCGTGATCATGGCGCTGGCAGGCGGTGTCCTGACTATCGTCCTGAGCATGTGGCACATCACGCGCCGCCGCAAAGACAAGCTCAAGATCCCCTACGGAATCGCCATAGCCGGTGCCGGACTCTGGATCATCGCCACCACCGATTGGCTGGCTCTTCACACGCTCGCGGCGAGCTAGGTCAATTTTAACCAATTTGCCCGAAGTTGCGGGTAATTGAAACGGCAGGATTGAAGCCATGGACAGGAAAAAGCTGTTGCTGCTGGTAGGGGCGCTGATCGTTGCGATCGGTACGGCCTTTGCTGCCAGGAGCCTGTTTGCCGGCGCAGGGTCGCCGCAGGCAGTAGCCGCGGCGAAAGTGCCGATGGGTGCGAAAGTGCTCGTCGCGAATCGCGCGCTTCCGGCGGGCACGATCATCACAGCCGATGCGATGGGCTACCAGCCCTGGCCCAAGGACCTCGTCCAAGACGTCTACTTTACCGAAGACAAGACCGATATGTCGAAACTTCTCGGCACCGTCGTGCGCCAGCCGATCACGGCGGGCGGGCCCGTGACGCAGGGCAGCCTCGTCTCCCCCGGGGACCGCGGCTTCCTTGCCGCCGCGCTCGGGCCTGGCATGCGCGCCGTCACAATTCCGGTGAGCGCGCGTACCGCCGTGGCCGGTTTCGTCTTCCCCGGTGACCACATTGATCTCGTGCTCACCCAGTCGATCAAGGGCGCCAATCTGCCGCTCAAGACTGCCGAGACAATCCTCAAGAACTTGCGCGTGCTCGCCACCGACCAGACAACCTCGCAAGAGCAGGTCGAGGGCAAGACCCGCGTGAAGACCTTCAGCACCGTGACGGTCGAGGCCACGCCGAAGATCGCAGAGAAGATCGCGGTGGCGCAGACCATGGGCACGATCAGCCTGTCGCTGCGCTCGCTGGCGGACAATTCGAGCGAACTCGACCAGGCGATTGCCATGGGTCAGATCAAGATCCCGCCGGGCACCAGCAAGCAGGATGAGGAAAAAATCATCCAGCAGGCCATGTCGAAGCCCGTCGAATCCAACAGCAACAGCTATGTCACCGGCGGCGATGTCTCGCGCTTCCAGCCGAAGAATGTTGGTCCGACCGATCCGACGGCCGCTGCCAATGCAATGGCCAAGGCCATGTCCTCGAACATCCCTGCGGGCATCCCCGGCGGGACGCTCACCCCCGCCGGCCGGGCCATGCTCGCCCCTGGTCCCGTGGTGCACGTCACCCGCGGCAAGGACACTCAGGACGTTACGGTAGGGAGCCACTGAGATGAGCGTCGCTCCCTGTTCCGCGCCCGCGAAAGGCATCAATATGAAGGCCCGTATCGCTTCTACGCTGCTTCCGCTTGCTGCTCCGATTGCAGCGATGGCGATCCCGATGGTGCTCGTGGCTATCCCCGAGGTCGCTGCGGCGCAGACGGTTACCAGCCCGGCACGCAGCATCGCGATCTCGATCGGTCGCGGACAGCTGGTCACTCTGCCCGGCAAGATGGTCGATGTGTTCGTCGCCAACGAAACGATCGCCGACGTGCAGGTCAAATCGACCAATCAGCTCTATATCTTCGGCAAATCCGGCGGCGAGACCACGGTCTATGCCAGCAACTCGGCCGGTGACGTGATCTGGTCGGCCAACATCCGCGTCGGAAACAACATCGACAGCATCGAGCAGATGCTCAAACTCGCGATGCCCGAGGCGAAGATTGTCACTTCGACCATGAACAACACCGTGCTCCTTACCGGCACGATCGCCGCGCCTGAGGATGCCGCCGAGGCCGAGCGCCTCGTGAAGGCCTTCGTCGACGACAAGACCAACGTGATCAGCCGGCTCAAGATGGCGACCCCGCTCCAGGTGAATCTCCACGTGAAGTTCGCTGAAGTGAACCGCTCGCTGGTGCGCCAGATCGGCACGAACTTGACCACGATCGACGGATCGACCGGCGCTGTGAAATACGGGTTCAATACCGGTCGCTCGGCGGGCTCGACGTTCACCACCGACCCCAATCTGCCGCTCGGCATCGGCACCAAGGTACAGGGATACGGCTTCGATCCGACTGCGGTCAGCTCGACCAACCCGCAGGGGCTTGTGCTCCAGAACGGCACGAACGTCACCCCGCTGCAGGGCACCTCGACCCTGGCGTTGATGACCAAGCTGTTCGGGCTCAACGTGCTTGGCGCGCTTGATCTGGGCGAGACGATCGGCCTCGTCACCTCGCTGGCCGAACCGAACCTGACCGCGCTCTCGGGCGAAACCGCCAACTTCCTCGCGGGCGGCGAATATCCGATCCCCGTGTCCACCGGGCTCGGCGCGACCTCGATCGAGTTCAAGAAGTACGGTGTTAGCCTCGCCTACACGCCCACGGTGCTCGCCAACGGCCGCATCTCGCTGCGTGTACGGCCGGAGGTGTCCGAACTGTCGTCCGACGGCGCGATCATCACCAACAACACCACGGTTCCAGCGCTCACGGTGCGCAGCGCCGAGACGACCATCGAACTTGGCTCTGGCCAGAGCTTCATGATCGCGGGTCTGCTGCGCAACAATGCGCAAGACACGATCACCAAGATGCCCGGCGCCGGCGATCTGCCGATTCTGGGTTCGCTGTTCCGCTCGACCGCCTTCAAGAAGGGCGAGACCGAGCTGGTGATCATCGTGACACCGTATCTGGTGAACCCGGTCGACGCGAGCGAGATCAAGCTGCCCACTGACGGTTACAAGTCATCGACGGCGCTGCAGCAGCTTTTGGGCCATCTCGAAAGCGACGGCGAGACCGGCGGTGATCGGCCCAAGCCGACAGAAAAGCCCGGCACAGTGCAGTCGAACGGCCCAAAGATTGGTGCCAACGACGCACCGACGGTTGATGCGCTCGCCGCAGCACCCGCGCAGGCCCCTGTACCGGCAAAGGCCGCCCGTCCCTCGAAAAACCGTCAAGCCAGCGCCGTCGATGCCGCGCCCGGCTTCAGCTTCCAGTGAGAAAGGGACCCACCCCCATGGCTCAGTTGTCCAACCGCCTTCCCCGCGTCTGCGGTGCTGCCCGGGTCCTCCTGCTCGCGGGTGTGCTGGCCCTGCCGCTTGCCGCCTGCAACACCGCCAGTGCCGATATGAACCGCAGCCTCGAAAGCGTTCATCAGCCGGTCGTGCAGCGCAGCAACTTCGTGTTCGACGTCTCGACCCTCCCCGGCGGCGGTCTCGCCGTTTCCGAACAGCGCCGTCTGGCGGGTTGGCTCGATGCGCTGAACCTGGGTTACGGTGATCGCATCTCGGTCGATGATCCGCTTGATTCGGATCAGACCCGCGGCGCGGTTGAAGCCGTGGCCGGCCGCTTCGGCATGCTGCTCGCCGATGTCACGCCCGTCACCGAGGGCGAAATCCAGCCTGGCACCGCGCGCGTTGTCGTCATGCGCACCGAGGCCAGCGTTCCGGGCTGCCCGGATTGGTCCGACAAGAACGACACCAAGCTCAGTAACGCCACTTCCCCTGGCTACGGCTGCGCGATCAATGGCAACATGGCCGCGATGGTCGCGAACAAGGAAGACCTCGTCCACGGCGCCCACGGCACCGGTAGCACGGTCATCCTGAGCAACAACAAAGCGATCAAGTCCTTCCGCGACATGCCGACAACCGGTGCTGGCGGTCTGAAGGAAGTTTCCAGCAAGTCCGGGGGTAATTGATCAATGAGCGCGACCTGGAAGAGTGGCAATCGCGACATGTTCGCGGCCTTCATGTGCGACGATGCGTCGCTCGACGTGCTGCGCCCGGTCACGGCCGACATGGGTTGGCAGCCGGAAAAGTGCAACAAGGGCGGGCTTCGCAATGCGATCCAGTCCCTCTCGATCGCTGCCAGCCCCGCCATTCTCATGGTGGATCTGTCCGAAAGCGGCGATCCGCTGAGTGATATCAACGCGCTCGCCGAAGTGTGCGAGCCGGGTACGGTCGTGATCGCGGTCGGCCAGGTGAACGATGTGCGGCTCTACCGCGATCTGCTCGCCTCCGGCATTCAGGACTATTTGCTCAAGCCCCTCACTCCGGGGCAGGTGCGCGATGCCGTGGTTCAGGCCCAGACAATCTTCGCCGCGCCCAAGTCCAGTGATGCCGGCGCGGTCAAGCGCCACGTATCGACTGCCGTTGTCGGCACGCGCGGCGGCGTCGGTGCCTCGACCATCGCCACCTCGCTGGCGTGGTTGTTCAGCAGCGATCACCGCCTGCCGACCGCCCTGCTCGATCTCGACGTGCACTTCGGCACCGGAGCGCTGACGCTCGACCTCGAGCCCGGTCGAGGCCTTACTGACGCGATCGACAACCCGAGCCGCATCGACGGTCTGTTCATCGAACGCGCCATGATCCGCGCCAACGACAATCTCGCGATCCTTTCGGCCGAAGCGCCGATCAGCTCGCCGCTGATGACCGATGGCAGCGCCTTCGTCCAGCTGGAGGAGGAATTCCGCCACGCGTTCGAAATGACGATGATCGATCTGCCGCGCAACATGCTGATCAACTTCCCGCATCTGCTGGCAGACGTGAATGTGGTGGTCGTGGTCACCGAACTCACGCTGGCCGGCGCGCGCGACGGGATCCGCCTGCTCTCGTGGCTCAAATCCAATGCCAAGCACGCCGAGGCGATTGTGGTCGCCAACAAGGTGCATTCGGGCGTGGGCGAGATCAGCCGGTCCGATTTCGAGGCCTCGATCGAACGCAAGATCAACTACACCGTGCCCTACGACATCAAGGCTGCGTCCAATGCGGCGCGACTCGGTCAGACGTTTGTGGCGGCCAACCGCTCGACCAAGGCCGGCACAGCGATACGCGATCTCGGCACGGTGATCATTGCCAGCGGCACTGATGGCGCGCCGGTCGATAGCAAGGCCAAGGGCAAACCTGCGGCCGCGCCGGGTGCCAAGACCTCGCTCCTTGGCAGGTTCGATCTCAAGAAAATGCTTCCCGCCGGCAAGCCGAAGGCAGGCACACCGGCATAAATCCGGACCGGCGCGACACCCCGCGCCGGCTCCCGCAGCTTAGCAGTCCAGGCAGGATGGCCCGATGAACGTGATGCAATTGCTGATCCTGGGAGTGGGGGCCATCATTGTCCTGATCCTCGGCTATGCCGCGCTCTCCGGCCCGTCAGCTGGCCGGGAAAGCGCGCGCCGCCTCCAGGCCGTGCGGTTTCGCCATTCGGAAAGTCAGGACGACAAGGTCGAGGCGCAGTACCGCAAGGCTGTGGCCAATCGCAAGCCGACGAGCTACCGCAAGGCCGGTTCGGGCTCGCGGATCGAGGCACTCGCCTTGCGCCTGCACAAGACCGGCAAGGGCTGGACCCTGACGCAATACGTCTATGTTTCGTTCGGCTTGTGGCTGGGCGTGGCCCTGCTGGTCTTCCTCAAGTCCGGTTCGCTGATCCTCGGCCTTGCGGCAGGTGCGCTGATCGGCGCAGGTTTCCCGCACTTCATGGTCGGCCGCGCAATCAACAAGCGCGCCAAAGGCTTCGTGGCAAAATTCCCGGATGCTCTGGAACTGCTCGTGCGCGGTCTGCGCTCGGGTTTGCCGATCACCGAAACCATCGGCGTTGTCGCCAACGAGCTGCCCGGCCCCATCGGCGAGGAATTCAAGCTGGTGACCGACCGGATGAAAGTCGGCCGGTCGATGGACGAAGCGCTCGTGGAAACCGCCAACCGGCTCGACATGCCCGAATTCAGCTTTTTCTGCATCACGCTCGCGATCCAGCGCGAGACCGGTGGCAACCTTGCCGAAACGCTTGCGAACCTTGCCGACGTGCTGCGCAAGCGCGCGCAGATGAAGCTGAAAATCGCGGCGATGAGTTCGGAATCCAAAGCCTCGGCCTACATCGTGGGCTCGCTGCCGTTCATCGTCTTCGCGCTCATCTACTCGATCAACCCCCGCTATCTCGGCCAGTTTTTCGTGGACGAGCGCCTGATCATCGCGGGGCTGGGCGGCCTGACCTGGCTGGGTATCGGCGCCTACATCATGGCCCAGATGGTCAGCTTCGAGATCTGAGCGAGGGATATAATCAACATGCCAGTCAATCCCGCGCAAGGCCCCACCCTACTCGGTGTCGACGTTATCTTCGCCGGCTCGATCCTCATGGGGATCGCCGCCGCCGCAGTCATGCTCGCGATCTATGCCGCCATCACGGTGCGCGATCCCATGTCCAAGCGGGTGAAGGCGCTCAATGA
>CANFIV010000087.1 GCA_947446935.1 Sphingomonadaceae bacterium
ATGCCGTTGCGCCCGACCTTTCGGAAAAGGCCCCGCCGCCAGAACAGCCGGGCCTCCATGTGTTCCCCGAATGGGACCTTGCCGATCTGGCCGAATGCATCGATTGGACGCCGTTCTTCCGCGCCTGGGAACTCGCCGGAAACTACCCTGCTATCCTCGATGACGAGATCGTGGGCGAAAGCGCCCGCAGCCTGTTTGCCGACGCGCAGGCCATGCTGAAGCAGATCATCGCCGAAAAGTGGTTCACCGCGCGCGGCGTCGCCGGGTTCTGGCCGTGCCACCGCGAGGAAGACGACGTCGTGCTGTACCTCCCCGAGGAAGAGCGCCACGTGCGGCTGCCGTTCCTGCGCCAGCAGATCCGCAAGAGCCGTGATCGCAAGAACATGTGCCTTGCCGATTTCATCGATCCGCAGGGCGATTGGCTCGGCGGCTTCGCGGTCGGCATCCACGGCATCGAACCGCACCTTGCGCGTTTCCAGGCGGCGCATGACGACTATTCTGATATCCTGCTCAAGGCCCTCGCCGACCGCTTCGCCGAAGCCTTCGCCGAGCGCCTCCATCAGCATGTGCGCACCACACTCTGGGCCTATGCACCCGGTGAGCAACTGACCACCGAGGCGCTGATCAAGGAGCAGTTCCGCGGCATCCGCCCCGCGCCGGGCTATCCCGCCTGCCCCGATCACAGCCTCAAGCCGATCCTGTTCGATCTGCTGAGCGCGACCGACAACGCCGGGATCGTGCTGACCGAAAGCCAGGCCATGCTTCCCACTGCCGCTGTTTCAGGCTTTTATTTCGCGCATCCCGAAAGCCAGTATTTCGGCGTGGCGCGTGTGGGCCGCGATCAGGTGGAGGACTACGCCGTGCGGCGCGGCTTCGATTTGCCCACAACCGAGCGCTGGCTGCGGCCCAATCTGGACTGAGCGCGGGGCAGGCCTAACCCCGACCCCTTCCACAAGCGGGTGGGCTGATCTTGGCCGTCAAACCATGTCCCCCGGCCGCACCAGCCGGTCGAACGTTGCCGCATCGACCAACCCCAGCGCCAGCGCGGCTTCGCGCAAGGTCTGCCCTTCGGCATGGGCATGCTTGGCGATCTTCGCGGCGTTGTCATAGCCGATCTCCGGCGCAAGCGCGGTGACGAGCATCAGCGAGCGCTCGACCAGTTCCGCGATCCGGCTCTCGTTCGCCTCCAGCCCCTCCACGCAGCGTGTCGCAAAGCTCGCCATGCCCACGCTGAGCAGATCCACCGAACGCAACACCGCCGCCCCGATCATTGGCTTGAACACGTTGAGCTCGAGATGCCCCTGCATCCCGCCGACGATGACCGCCTGATGGTTGCCGATCACTTGCGCCGCCACCATCGTCAGCATCTCGACTTGCGTCGGATTGACCTTGCCCGGCATGATCGAACTGCCCGGTTCATTGGCGGGCAAGTCCAGTTCGCCGAGGCCGGAGCGGGGGCCCGAGCCGAGCAGGCGGATGTCGTTCGCTATCTTGGTCAGCGCGACGGCCAGCGTCGCAAGCGTGGCGGAAAACTGCACCAAGCCATCGTTGCTGGCGAGCGCCTCGAACCGGTTGGGCGCTGGGGTGAAGACGTGGCCGGTGAGCGTGCCCAGTTCGGCAACCACGGCATCGCCGAACCCGGCGGGTGCATTGAGCCCGGTGCCAACCGCGGTGCCGCCCTGTGCCAGCCGCAGCAGATAGGTCTCGGCATCGCGCAGGCGCTGGTACGCATCGCGCAGTTGTTGCACGTAACCGGAAAACTCCTGCCCCAGCGTGATCGGCGTCGCATCCTGCAAATGGGTGCGGCCGATCTTCACGATGTGGGCCCAGCCCTTTGCCTTCGCGTCCAGCGCGCCGCAAAGCCCGTCCAGCGCGGGCAGAAGATCGCGGTTCAGCGCCACAACCGTCGCCACATGCAACGCAGTCGGAAAGCTGTCATTGCTCGATTGCGCCATGTTTACATGATCGTTGGGGTGCACTGGCGCCTTGCCGCCGCGCGTGCCCGCCAGCCGCTCGTTGGCGATCCCGGCGATCACCTCGTTGACGTTCATGTTGGTCTGCGTACCGCTGCCGGTCTGCCAGATAACGAGGGGGAACTGGTCGTCAAACCGCCCCACCGCCACATCGGCGGCAGCAGCCTCGATCGCATCGACCAGCGCGGCATCCAGCCCATGTGCGCGGTTAACGCGCGCTGCTGCCTGCTTGATCCGCGCCAGCGCATGGATCACGCCGATCGGCATCCGCTCCGCCGGGCCGAACGGAAAGTTCTCGATCGAGCGCTGCGTCTGCGCACCCCAATAGGCCTGCGCCGGCACTGCGATAGTGCCGATGCTGTCGCTTTCGTTGCGGCTTGCACCCATGGGAAGGCCTTTCCGTATTCGTATTCCGCTTGCGCGGATCGGCATTTAGCGGATGGAAGCAACAGGGATTCTGCGCCTGCCCTGCCGAAGTGGGGGCACATTGCTATTGCTGCAAGCGCGCGGGTGCGCGAATTGCGGTAAGGGGCGCAGAGCGATGAAGAGGGGAAGCGCCAAACCATGCCAACGATGAGCACGTCCGAGGTGTTCCTGATCGCGCTGACGATCATTCTGGCGGTGCCCTATGCGGTTTGGCGGCTCCTGCGCACCGATCACTGGGCACCGCTCGTCGTCGTGCAGATCGTAGGCGGCATCGTGCTCGGTCCCGGCGTACTCGGCGCGATGTTTCCCGGCTACTATGCCTTCGTCTTCAATCCGCAGGTCATCGGTGCGCTCAACGGCGTGGCGTGGTGGGCCGTGATGATGTTCGTGTTTGCCGCAGGGCTTGAGCTGGATCTTGGCGATGCCTGGCAGAACCGCCGCGAGACCGCGATCACGGCTGGATGCGCACTCCTGTTTCCACTGCTGCTCGGTGCGGCGGCGGCGGCGGTGTTGCTGCGTGAGCCCGGCTGGATCGGCCCCAAAGGCGGCTATGCCCAAGCCGTGCTCGGTATCGGCATGGCCTGCGCGGTGACGGCGCTGCCGATTCTTGTGCTGCTTATGGAAAAGCTCGGCATCTTCCGCGAGCCGCTTGGCCAGCGGCTCCTGCGCTATGCCAGCCTTGATGATGTGCTGATCTGGGGGGTACTTGCGCTGATCCTTGTCGATTGGGAGCGGATCGGGCGGCAAGGCGTGTTCCTCGTTGGCTTTGCCGTTGCGGCGTGGGCTGTCCGCCGCCTGATCGCGCGGGTCCAGCAGAACGATCGCTGGTATATCGGCCTCGTCTGGCTCTCGGCTTGCGGCTTTGCGGCGGATTGGTCGGGCCTGCACTTCATGGTCGGCGCATTCCTCGCCGGCGCGGTGCTCGATGCCAAGTGGTACGACCGCGCACGGCTCGACGGTTTTCGCGAGTTCCTGCTGCTGGCGGTGATGCCGGTGTTTTTCCTGTCGACTGGCCTGCGCACGCAGTGGGGCGTGGGCGGTGCAGCGGTGTTCGGCGCGGCCGCGCTGTTCCTGATCGCCTCTGTTGCGGGCAAGCTGGCGGGAGTGCACCTCGCCGGCCGTCTGCTCGGCTGGGCCAAGGGTGAGGCGGCGGTGATCGGCTGGATGCTCCAGACCAAGGCCCTGATCATGATCATCTTCGTCAACGTGCTGCTCGACAAGGGCATCATCACCGCCGAGACGTTCACAGCCCTGCTGCTGATGGCAGTGGGCAGCACGATGTTGACGGTTCCCAATGTGCGGCCGCGGTTGGCGAAAATGGCAAACGCGTGAGGACGCAGCTTCGCCTTTTTGCGGCGCTGCTGCTGCTCCCGGCGCTCGCGGCGCGGGCCGAGCCGGCCGCCACGGTCGCGGTCGCGTTTGACCGGCACAGCGTGCGCCCGGTTCTGGCCGAGGGGCTGGCGGATCGCGCCACGGGCCGCGCCGCAACGGCAGACGATCCGGTGCGCATCGCCTCGATCTCCAAGCTCGTCACCGCGCTTGGCGTGATGCGCTTGGTCGATCAAGGCAGGCTCGATCTGGACCGTGATGTTTCTGACTATCTCGGTTGGCGGCTGCGCCATCCGGCGTTTCCGGACCGGCCGATCACTTTGCGGCTGCTCCTCTCGCACCGCTCGGGCCTGAGCGACGAGGCGGATTATATCATCCCGCTGGGCGAAACAGTGCGGGCGCGGCTGGCCAATCCCAAGGCCTGGGATCCTGCCCACGGCCCGGGCGAGGACTGGTTCCACTACACGAATCTCAATTTCCCGGTGGTTGCCTCGGTGATGGAGGCGGCGACGGGCGAGCGCTTCGACCGGCTGATGCAACGGCTGGTGCTGAAGCCGCTGAAGCTCTCGGCCTGCTACAACTGGTCGGGCTGCGATCCCTCGGCGGCGGCGCGTGCAGTGGTGCTTTACCGTGCCGATGGCACCGTGGCGCGTGATGATTTGCACGGCGCGTTGCCCGCTTGCCCGGTCGTGACCTCAGCCAGCAGCGGCTGCGATCTCGCCAACTATGTGCCCGGCTGGAACGGCGCGCTGTTTTCGCCGCAAGGGGGGCTGCGCATTTCCATGCGTGATCTGGCGCGGATCGGGCAGCTGCTGGCGCGCGGCGGCAAGGGCCTCCTTTCAGCCCGGAGTTTCGCCGCGCTCATCACGCCGCAGTGGGTTTTCAATGGCACAAACGGCGTGGGCGAAAACGGCGAGCCGGACGGGTTTTTCTGCACCTATGGGCTCGGCGTGCAAGTGATTGGCCAAGCCGGAGCCGGGTGTCATGATGATCCGTTCGGTGATGGGGTCGTGCGGATCGGCCATCCGGGCGAGGCCTATGGCTTGCGCTCCGGGCTGTGGGTCGATCCAAAGAGCAAGAAAGGCGTGGCCTTCTTCACCACAGCGGTTTCCGACGATGCGCCAAAGGGTGTGAGTGCGTTTACGGCGGTGGAAGAGGCGGTTCTGGCGCGCCTGCGCATGCCCTGACAACCCGCCATAACCGGTTCGGGGGTAATTTTGCTTTTCCGGTGGGCTCGATCTGCCATGATGCGGCTGGGTCGAAACATTGGGGGCGCGCATGCAGACATTCAGTATCGGCCAAACGATTTCGCGGGCGAGCAGCCTGATCGGCACAACTTTGCGCAGTGTTGGCCTGTTTATCCTGATCCTCCAGGCTATTAGCCTCGCGGTCACGTATGTTCTGCGCGGCCAGCTGGTCGTCGCGATGGGCGGGGCGGAGGCTATGGCCGATCCCGCCGTGCAAGTGGCTGTGCTCCGGTCGGGCTGGTACTGGGTGACGGCGGCATGGTCGACGGTGTTGGCCTCGCTGGTGTTCGCCGGTGCCACCGCCGGCATGATCAAGGCAGAGAAAGGCGAAGCGGTCTCCCTCGGTGATTGCTTCGCCGGGGGGCTGCCCAAGATGCTGCCGCTGATCGGGTTGATGATCCTGTGGATGCTGGGGGTCTATATCGGCATCATCCTGCTTGTCGTGCCGGGCTGCATTCTCCTTGCCATGTGGAGTGTCACCGTCCCCGTATTGATCGCCGAGGATACGGGCGTTTTCGGCGCGTTCGGGCGCAGCCGGGCGCTGACCAAGGGCTATCGCTGGAAAATCTTCCTGTTGCTCCTGATCGTCCTTGTGCTGCTCTATGTCGGGCTCGGGGTGATCCTGGCGCTGTCTGCCGTGCAGTTGATCGGCTTTGGCGCGGCGATCTACACCTCAGGGCCGCTGCAGGTGATCATGGGCCTATTCGGCGCTGCTTTCGGGCTGGTGATCGATGCGGTGCTCGTGGCCATCTACGGCGAACTGATCGAGCTGAAGGCTGAGCATACGGGCGGCGTGTTCGACTGACCGGATGCCGCGATAACCCGTGGCCATAATCGGGGGATAACCCGGCGCGGAGGCAATTGGGCTTTTCCAGTGCGAGCCCGATCTGCCATGGCGGCTGCGTGACCATGCTTAGCCCTGATACCCAGCAGGAAACCCTCGCCGCGCTCGCGCGCGTGTTCGGCTTTTCCGCGTTCCGTGGCGTACAGGATCAGGTCGTCGCGCGCGTGCTGGCGGGGCAATCGACACTTGCCGTCATGCCCACCGGCGCCGGTAAATCGCTGACTTATCAGCTCCCCGCCGTGATGCTGCCGGGCACGTGTGTGGTCGTTTCGCCGCTCATCGCGCTGATGCATGATCAGCTGCGTGCCGCCAATGCCAACGGCATCGCCGCCGCCGCGCTCACCAGCGTCGATATGGACCGCGAAAGGACAATCGAACGGTTCCGTGCCGGTGAGCTCGATCTGCTCTATGTCGCGCCCGAGCGCGCCAGCCAACCGCATTTCCGCGAGCTGCTGACCCGCGCGCCGCTCTCGCTGTTCGCCATCGATGAGGCGCATTGCGTTTCCGAATGGGGCCACGATTTCCGGCCCGATTACCGCCTGCTGCGCCCGCTGCTCGATAGCTTCGCTCACGTCCCGCGTCTCGCGCTTACCGCCACTGCCGACCGGCACACCCGCGCAGACATTCTGGCGCAGCTCGGCATTCCGGACGATGGCCTGATCATCGCCGGGTTCGACAGGCCCAATATCCGCTACCGCATCACCCCGCGCGACAACCCGCTGCGCCAGCTCAAGGCCTTGCTGGCCGAGCAGCCGGGGCCGGGGATCGTCTATGCGCCGACGCGCAACGGGGTTGAGAAGCTGGCAGACCAGCTTTCCGCTGGCGGGCGACAT
>CANFIV010000088.1 GCA_947446935.1 Sphingomonadaceae bacterium
CATCTCATGATATGTATTGACGTCGCCGGTAGGCGTCGTGGGCGAATTGGCCATGGCGATCAGCAAGGCGACATCGAAATGCGCGAGGAAGAAATCCGGATCAGCGCTTTTCAGCACGAACACCAGCGCAGTCGGGTCCGCCTCAAGTTCCATCGCCAGTGCCGCCAGTTCTCCGAACAGAGCCGCTGTGATCACGTTGATCGGCGGCGCATCCACGACAGCCGTGATCAGCGCACCGGCCTGATGAACATGGAGCAAAGTATAGGTGTCATAGGCCATGGCATGCGCTTCCTTTGAGAACGGCCAGCATACCGGCGAAAGGGGGCTTCGCAACTGTCAGTTGCGGAGCTTGGAAGGAGGTCGGGAACTCGCCTGTCTCTCAAAACCCACCCGGTGATGGGCGTTCCCTGCTGACTTGCGGCCCGTCCGGAATGTCCTGTTGAGGCTCGGCTTATAGGCGAAACAGGCCTTTGTTGATCGGAGCTGCTTCAGCGCCAACCGTGACTGACAGCCATGCTGGGGTAACGGTTCGATTGGCTTAACAATGCGGGCAATCGCGCGATTGATTGAAAACCGTGTCGCAGAACAAATATCAGACAGGCACCGCAATATGCTTGCCGCCGAATACGGCCTGCCAGTTCTCGATTTCGGTTACCACGACATCGTCCGCCGCATGGGCAAGTTCGGAAACGCGGGCATAGTCGAGCCGGTCATCTGGCGCTTCCAGAAGCAGGGCAATGCGTGAATGCACGCCGTCCAGCTTGGCGGCAGTGACTTCGGAGATGGCGGCAAACCGTTCAAAATCGCCGAAATAGCGAATGCCTGCAATTGCTGCCCCAAAGGTTGGAAACGCAACGCCTAGGAAGGTGAACACGTACGATGTCGCGTGCGGCCAGTCGTGCGGCAAGAGATGCAGCACGGCGCCCGCTTTCAATAGCAAATAGGCTGCCACCGACAGCACTGCCAGTTGGAACAACCGGGTCGAGAAGCCGTCCAGATTGTGGTGAACCGCATTGAGCCGTTTTGCCTTTGCTTCGTGGTAGTCGCGCTGGGCCACGACATGCGGATCGAGCAGGCCCGCCAGACCATGGCGCAGATAGGCTGGCGTGATCGCCACGCGTGGCAAGCCGATGGCGCGCAAGGCCTGCCGTGCATGGTATTCGGGCCAGGTCACATCGCCGCCTTGCGGCCAACGCCCCGGTGCGCGCGTGCTGCCAAGCAGCAACAGGATCGGCGCGTGGCGGAGATATTCGGCGACCCTGCGTGTCTCGAACCAGCGTCCGTGCCATCGCCACTTCCCACCCAGCCAGGTGATCAGCAGGATCGTTGCCAGCAGCACGAATTCGAGGCTTGCAAACATCCACTTCTGCTCGCTTCCAGCAAGCGGCTGATAAGCAATCCCGCCAACTACGGCGAGTGCGGACAGCACGAAATTCGCGGTCATACCGCCGCGATAGGCGTCTGAAAGCCAAGAGGAGACCCCGTCAGCCCAGGCAAAGCGCCGCAGCACATCCCCGTCGATCCGGTCGGCGAAAGCAGGATCGCCGCCGGGAAGCGTCCGCGCTGCAGCGAGCAAGGCTGCACCTGTCCCGCTCGAGATCGCGTCGGGCGCCTCATAGGTTTGAACAAGCGACCGGAACGGATGACGATCCCCGGAAAAGAGGGCCTCGACCCGGCGATAGCCCGCCCACCACCGATTGCTGCGCGGCCGCCAGACCTCGTTTTCCAGCCCGGCCTCGCCGCTTGCTTCCTCTGGCGTCAGGGCTGCGCTAACCAGCTTTGCCAGTTCCGCCTTGCGGTTCGCCCGGTCAACCTTGCCGGGCGCGACAAGCGCTTCAGGGGCGCGCAGGATCTGCCAATCCTCCGGGGCATTGGCATTGATCCAAATGACCGGTGCACCGTGCTCCAGTGCCTCTGAAATGGTATGCCCGGTCCCGCCGACAAAGGCCCGGCTCCGCCCGTCCCAGAGGCCGATGATGATGTCGGACTGTTCGATCATCACTCGCCCGGCCAGCGCGACCCTTGCGGAACCGCGCGCAGCAAAGGCTTGCGCGGCGAAGAGATCGGCAGGCGACCTGAGTTTTTCGAGGTAGAGCCGGGTCAGCAGGGGATCGCGATCGGCGAGCTCGAACAGCCGTGCCGCTGCGGCGCATTCACGGATCGCGGTGGCACGGGCCTGTGTCCCCGCGTCGCTGGCCGCGCGTCCGCCAAGCAGAGCTTCCGCATCGGCAACCGAGTCTGGCGCGGCATTGATCGCCACATTCAGCGCAAGGCCGAACGGCAAGGGTGCCACCAGTTCCCAGTTTCGAGACACTGCAGAACGCGCGGCCATCTGGTCTGCGCCATCGGCAAGCAGGCAGTGCAGCCGTATCGGGGCACCAACCGAGTCTGCAGCCGCCGCGATGGCATCGAGCACCTGCTCCAGCGCGGCCGCGATCCGATCATGGTTTGCTTTGAACGCCGCATTGGCGGTCCGATGGCCGGTAACGCCCAGAGCGAGACGGGCGGCAGGCGCGGGCGGCGCGGCGAAATTCACTCCAGCTTCTCCGTCTCGGCCTTCAGCGCAAGCAGGCGGGCGCCCGAAGAGTTGTTTTGATCTTTTCTGGCGGTCGGTCAACCGCGCGCGCAGCAAGAACTTGCGCGCATCAATTCGTGGATAGTATTCGCCAAGCTGCCGCAAGTGGGTAAAGTGTTTACAGTCCGCCTGTGTCATAACCCTGCACGAGCACGAGCGGCCAGAGGACAGGATGGAGCGCACAAGCGAGACTGCGCCGATCGAACATCACAAGGTCAGTGTCTTCGTTAGCTACTCGCGCGACGATCGTCCGGCTGCGCTGCCGATTATTGCAGCGCTTGAAGCGGAAGGCTTCAAGGTCTGGTGGGACGGATTGCTCGAGGGCGGCGATGCCTTTGCTCATGCGACCGAGGCGGCGCTTGAAACGGCGGATGCGGTTGTGGTGCTATGGTCCGCCATATCGATCCAATCGCATTGGGTGCGCGACGAGGCTACGCGCGGCCGGGACCGTGGCTGTATGGTGCCTGTCACGATCGATGGAACCATGCCCCCGCTGGGCTTCCGTCAGATCCAGCTTGTCGATCTCACCGCGTGGAAGGGCGACGCGGCAGCGCCTAAGTTTGCGTTTCTTGCGAATGCCATCCGGGCGACTGCGGCGTCTCCCCGCAACCAGCTGAGATTTGCAAGCGCTGCGGTATCGGCGCCCGTCACCACCCGTCGGCGCGCCTTGATCCTTGCGGGAAGCGGAGCGGTTGCGGCTGCTGGCGGGTTGGCGGCCTGGACGAGCGGAATGTTCAAACGCGCGGCCACGACCAACAGTGTTGCGGTCTTGCCCTTCAGAAACTTGGGCGACGCGTCGCAGGATTATTTTTCCGATGGCCTGGCCGAAGAGTTGCGTGCCGTACTCAGCCGCAATCGGCAGTTAGAAGTTATGGGGGAAACCTCCTCAAACCGCTTCCGGAGCGACCGGCCCAGTGCGCAGGCCATTTCGTCTGCCCTCAATGTTTCGCTGATCCTCGATGGCAGCGTGCGCACCGCCGGAAACGCCATGCGCATCACTGCGCAGCTCATTGATGGCCCAACCGGTTTTACCAAATGGTCCCAGACTTTCGACCGCAAGGTCGCTGATATCCTCGCGGTGCAAAGCGATATTGCCACGACTGTGGCCGATGCGATGATCGCAAACATCTCAAGGGAGGCCGGTTTTGCCGCTCACCGCATCGGCGGCACACAGGACCCCAAGGCCTATGATGCGTTCCTGCGCGGCACTGCGCTTGCCGCGCTGGCCGCGAACGAGGCTTCGGATCGGGGTTCATTGGCCAGATTTGACGAAGCGATCGCGCTCGATCCGAGATTTGCCGTCGCCCATGCGGCCAGGTCTGGCGCGCTGACGGTCATCGCAAGCACCTATGCCAGAGGCGATCAGGTTAAGGCCTATCTGAAACAGGCCATCGCCGCCGCCAAAACCGCTGTCAGTCTCGCCCCTGATCTTGCGAAGGGGCACTTTGCGCTTGGCTATGCGCTGTTCAACGGCATGCTCGATATCAAGGCGGCCGAAGCGCCATACCGCAAGTGCTTTGAGCTCGGGTACGGCATTGCCGAAATCCTTGTCGACTTTGGCCAATATGCCGCAAACATCGGTAATTTCGCCGATGGCCGGAAAGCCTTCGCGCGCGCGCAGCGTCTCGACCCGCTCAATCCTGAAGTGTTTAGCGGGGCCGGACTTCTGGAGTTCTATGCCCGCCAGCCCGAAGCCGCCAAAGCCGCCTTCCGCAGCGCGCTTGCCTTGAATCCCAAGACCGGGATCGTTCACCGGATTTTGGGGGATATCGAACTTGCCCAAGGCCGGTTTCAAGAGGCACGTCAGCATTATGCGCACGAACCGTTCGAAATCCTGCGCCTGCCCGGGCTTGCTATTGCTGACATGCGGCTGTCAGGGGCGGAGGCAGGCGCACGGCATATGGCCATGCTTGTGCAGAAATACGGCGATAACAGCCTATACCAGCAAGTTGAAATACTCGCGCAATGGGGCCGCTTGGAGCCTGCCATGGAAGCTCTCGAAAAGGCTTACGCGATCAGCGATCCCGGGCTGGCCCAATTGCGGAACGATCCACTTCTTGATCCCGTTAGACAGAGCCCGAAATTTGTGACTATTCTGCGCGCGCTGGGATTTACCTGAACCGGTATCCCTTGCATTCGGGGACACAACAAGGGGATTTTCCGTGAAGAAAATTTTGCTGTTCGTCGCGCTTGGCGGGGCGGTATTTGGCTTGGCGGGCTGCAAGTCTGAACCGGCTCCGGCACCGACGGAGGCCGTGACGGATTTGGCAACCGATGATGCAGCGGCTGCAAGTGACGCGCCTTCCGAAGAGCCGAGCGCACCCGGCACTGGAACTCCGTCAGACGACGGCCAAGGTGGCGGCATCGACCGGCCGGCGCAGCCCACTCAAAAGTAAGATCTTGGTTACTTCGGCATCCGGCCCAAGGGCCCGCCGGATGCCGGTTTGCTGTGCCGAACGGCAAGGCTGATCCCATGCGCGTGCGCTGTTCGATCTTGATCTATTGCCTGGGGCTGATCGGCATGGTTCCGGCTATCCCGGCGCCCCTTGCCGCGCAGACGGAAAATGCTGGTCCCGAGAGCGCTCCGTGGCGCCAGGATGTGGCCGTTTTCCTCAGTGGCCTGTCTCCCGCGCGGCAGGCGGCCATCGGGCGGATCGGTGAAGGGTTGCGGGAGCGTGAGTGGAAAACGTTCCATCTCATGCTTCTCGGCCTCGAATCGAATGCACAAGACGCGGCGCTCGCCCGGCTCGAGCGGCTGAGCCCCGCGCAATTGGTGGCATTCCGCAGCGAACTTCAGTCCACCGAACCCGCGTTGTGGCCCGACCTCATCGAGGTTGTCGGCGCATCCATCGATGACCGCAATGCGCACTCGGTTGCGCGCATCGAGGCGCAGCTTCTGCCCGGCGAGAAGGCCGAAATCGCCGCCTTTCTCGCGCTGCAGACACCTCGGCACTACGCCGCGCTGCTTAATTTCACCGACAAGCTGAGCGGATTCGGCGAGCGGGGCCTGTTCGCCACATTCGTGGCACGCCTGGTGCCTGACCAGCAGTCGGCTATGATCGACCTGATAGATCGCATGACAGCGGATGAAAGGCGCGTCTTCGCCCGCGAACTCCATGACAATGCCTACGAGAACTGGCCCCTCCTTCCGGCATTCCGCGCCAAGGTCAGCGCATTCGAGATGCTGCGGATCATGTTCGAATTTCTGCCGTGCCGTCCGATCGGTGTAGAAAACCTCGAGCGTTGCAGTCTGCCCGAAGGCAGCGAGGCATTTCTGGCCAAATGGCGCACATCGTGGACCGATTATCCTCACCCCGTCTGGGATGGGGCCGAAATCGAAGCGCCAGGCATCGAAGCGCGCGGGGCTACCCCTGAAGCAAGTGGCTTTGCGGCCGCTCCCGCCTTGCCTGATATCGCCCTTCAGGCCGAAGATCTCGATAGCCGCTTCAACGCACTTGTCGCCAGTCGCTCAGCAACCGGCCCGGGTGCCATCATTGGCGAGGGCACGGACATGGAAGCCCTGGGTGACGTTGCATCGCGCCTGAGCAACAAAGGAGAACGCCTGCGGTTCATGTCGTTTGTCCTGAACCTGTCGGCCAAGGAGCAGAAGGACTTGGTTGCCGTCATCCGGGATAGACCCGATGAAGATTTCGCCGCCATATTACATCAGGTTCCGCCCGACGCCTGGCCCCTTCTGACGCGGTTTCTGGCCGAGGCGAACATGGGCTACCCAGTGCGGCTTCTTTCCGGCCGTGTCCCGTGCGTAGCCAGCCGCGTAGACGACCAGCCAGCCTGCGTCACACCTGAAAGTATCAGGGCTTTTCTGGCGAACTGGCCCATCCGACCGGAAGAACCCGCCCATAAGAGCGACCGCGTACCATACGCCGCACACGGGTCTGCGGCCAAGCCATCCGATGCGCGCTGGCAAGCCCAGATCTTCATGACCGGCAAGAGTGCCCAGCGGGTAGGGCCCCAGTGGGAGGCGGCCACCTTTGGCCGACCGCTCCAGACCTTTGAATGGGTGCAGGTTTGCGGGGGTGTCTATATCGAGCCGCACTGGATTCTCACCGCCG
>CANFIV010000089.1 GCA_947446935.1 Sphingomonadaceae bacterium
CGATAGAATAAAGGATTCCAGCGAAAGCAGCCGGCTGGCTGAAAATATCCATCGCGCCGGCGGCGACGAACCCGCGCGGCAGGCGTGCAGATGTGTAGCCAGCGCCATGATCATACCCAAGTGCCCACCGGAGACGAGCATTGCTCCGATGACGGTCCAGCTCTCACCGAAGGGCGATGTCTGGATGAAGCCCAGTCCGTGGAGTGTCGCGATTGTCAGAATCAGCATCCCCATTCCCGCAATCAATGCGGCGGGGACGCCAAACGCCCAGGTGGGGCTCAGCATGAACAGGTAGCGCAAATGCCGCCAGCCATCGCGCCATGGGCGCAAATGCGGCGCGCGGTCGCGCAAGTCTGGCGAGAGAGTCGCGGCGACCTGATCGATCCGCATTTTGCGCAAGCTGGCCTTGATCACCATTTCGCTGGCGAATTCCATGCCCGATCCTTGCAGGGCCAGCGCGTGAAACGCTTCCTGGCGGATTGCTCGAAGTCCGCAATGGGCATCGTCAATACCGGTGCGAAAGAACAGGTTGAGCAGGCCCGTGAGCACCGGGTTGCCAATATAGCGGTTTTTCCATGGCATCGCGCCAGGTGCGATGCCGCCTTTGAAACGCGACCCCATGCACAAGTCCGCACCATCGAGCAGCTTGCCGATCATCGCCACCGCATCGGTGAAATCGTAGCTGCCATCGCAGTCGCCCATCACCAGAAAGCGCCCATAGGCCGCATTGAATCCGCCGATAATCGCCGCGCCATAGCCTTTGCGGCTGACATTCACCACGCGCGCCCCGAGCGACGCAGCCAAGGCCTGGCTACCATCGGTTGAGCCGTTGTCGGCGATCACCACTTCGCCGGTGAGGCCATGGGTCTGGTAAATTCGGTCGAGCGCTTCGAACGCATTGGCCATGCAATGGCGCAGCGACTGTGCTTCGTTGAGGCACGGCATGACAATCGTCACATCGAGCGGCGCAACCTCCGCTTCAAACGCCTGTGCGGTTTGCAGTTCCATAGCGCCCCCGAAAACCTCGCCAAAACCTTACTCGGGGGTAGGGCAAAATGGTTAGCAACCGGTTAACACTTGGTGTCTGGTCTGTCCGGCCTGATGCGACTGGGCACATGGTTTTCAGTCGCAAGCTGACCAGATCTAAAATTATGAATTGATTGAAGATTTACCCAAAATGGCAAGTTACGGCGGAGGCATATGGAGCTGTGCTTCACCGGTCCCGGCAACCGGTGCGGTTGGGGCATTACCTGTGGCTTATTCCGGTCAAGGCCGAGGAAAATCGGACTTCCGGCATGGTATATCGGTGGCGGCGCGCGCAAACGCGATAGCGCGGCGCAATGCCTGCGGCGGCAGTCTCAGCAATGTCGGTTCCACCCGCTTTTCACCCCATTCCGGCCTTGAGCGCCTTGCCCATGCGGATCAGTGGCACGATCACTCCGTCGCGCGTGGATGCATTGACCGGTTCGATCTCGCTATAGCCGCAGGCCCGGTAGAGTTCCGCGCCGGCCAGCGTGGCCATCAGCTCGGTTTTGGCAAAGCATGCTGCGCGCGCGGCATCCTCGCAAAGTTCCATGATCAGTCTGCCGATACCGCGACGCGCGTGGTCCGGATCGACGTACATTGCGCGGATCTTGGCGGCATCGGTCCGCGGGTCGAGCGGCAGCGGTTCGCGCGGGATGATGCTCTGGTCCCCGCCGAACAGGGTGGCGCGCCAGCTCCAGCCCCCGCAGCCGACTATGCTCCCGGCGCGCTCAATCACGAAATAGGTCTGGTCCTTCAGCAACTGGGTATCGATGCCCATGACCTGATGGCTGGCCGCGACTTGTTCGGCGGTGAGAAAGCCCTTCTGCAATTGCTCGATCGCACGCGTCATCAGCGCATACAGCGCGGGTAGATCATCCATCCGGGCAATGCGGTGGGTGAGCGTCGTCAAGCTGGTCGCTCAGTATCCGGCAACGGTGCCCACCGGAAGTCGGGGATCGATGGCACCGTAAAGCTGCGCCTTGCCGAGCGGGGGTTTGCCGAGCGCGGGGCCGCCAACGAGGATCGCGGCGATCTGGTTGTGGAAGCCCATGGGTTCCAGCGTGTGTCCCCGGGCTGCGAGCGCCGCCATAGTATCGGCACTGAGCGCGTTGGTTTCGTAGTAGAGCGCATCCGGCATCCACTGCGCGTGGATGCGCGGGGCATCCGTGGCCTCGGTTACGGTCATGCCGTGGTCGATCACGTTGAGCATGACCTGCAGCACGCCGGTCGGGATATGGCTGCCTCCGGGCGTTCCGAGAACCATGGCCAGCTTGCCATCCTTCGTCACGATCGTCGGCGTCATGGAGGAGAGCGGACGTTTGCCCGGCGCAATCGCGTTGTTCACGCCTTCGACGAGGCCATACATGTTGGGCGCGCCCGGCTTGGACGAGAAATCGTCCATCTCGTCGTTGAGCAGGATGCCGGTGCCCGCCGCAGTGACCCGCGCCCCGAACCAGTCGTTGAGCGTGTATGTCAGCGAAACGGCATTGCCCGCCGCATCGACAATGGAAAAGTGCGTCGTGCTCGTGCCTTCGTGGCCCGCGCCTGGCATGCCGAGCGAAACCGAGGGCGTCGCCTTGTCCGCGGCGATCCCGGCGCGCAGTTGCGCGGCATAATCCGCCGAGATGAACTTTGCCGCGTCGGTCTTCACGAAGCCCGGGTCACCGAGGTTGACGTTGCGATCGTGGTAGGCGCGGCGCAGCGCTTCGGTCAGATAGTGGACGCCTTGCGCCGAATGCCAGCCAAGCGCGCCCATCGGATAGGCCGAAAGGATGTTGAGTGTCTCGCAGACCACGACCCCGCCCGAACTGGGCAGCGGCGCGGAAATCACGTGATAGCCACGGTAGTCGCATTCGGTCGGGGTCCGTTCGACGGGCTTGTAACCGGCGAAATCGGCCATGGTCAGGATGCCGCCATGGGCCTTGCTCGCCGCAACGATCTTCTGCGCGGCCTCGCCCTTGTAGAACGCGTCCGCGCCGGTATCGGCGATCTGCTGGAGCATGCGGCCAAGGTCGGCCTGCACCAGCCGGTCGCCCTTCTCCCAGGGCTTGCCCTGATGGAGGAACACGGCGGCGCTCGGCGCATCCTTGGCAAAGTCCTCCGCGCCTTCTGCAAGGAACGTGGCATCGCCCTGATCCATCTCGAAGCCATCGCGTGCGAGGTGGATGGCAGCGGCCATAAGTTCGGCGCGAGGGCGGGTGCCGAACTTTTCGCGTGCCAGTTCGAGCCCCGCCACGGTGCCGGGAATGCCGACCGCCTTGTAGCCGCGCGTCGAAAGCTCGGGAATCACTTTGCCGGTCTTGTCGAGATACATCGTGGCGGTGGCGGCCGCTGGTGCGGTCTCGCGGAAGTCGAGGAAGGTCTGGCGGCCGTCGGTAAGGCGGATGGTCATGAAGCCGCCGCCGCCGATATTGCCAGCCTCGGGAAACGTCACGGCCAGTGCATAGGCCACGGCGATGGCGGCATCGACGGCGTTGCCGCCCTTCTGCAGCACCTCCACTCCGGCCTCGCTGGCGAGCCGGTGCGAGGAGACGACCATGCCGTGCTCCGCGCCCATGGGCACGGGGGATGCTGCCTGGACGCTGCCGACCGTGAGCGAGAGTGCCGCCAGCGCGGAGAATGCCGTTTTGCCGAATGCCATGCCTGTGCCCTTTTGGATTCCTCTGCCGCTACCAGAGCAAAATAAAAAGGGGCGGGGAAGCCGAAACCTCCCCGCCCCCGCAGTTCTCAGATTGCGATCTTAGTACTTCACGCGAACCTTGACGTACCACAGGCCGCCGTTGAAGCCGAACGGTCCGCCGTTGCGCGGATAGAGCTGGCCGTCGCCGGTGCTGTTGGTCAGCGTGTAGATCGGGTTCGAGGTCGAAGCCTTGATCCGGTCAGGCTTGGCGCTGAACAGGTTGTTGGCGCCAACGGTCAACGTGTAGTTGTCCATGATCGTGTAGCTCACATCGAGGTCCGAGGTGAACTTCGAACCGAACAGCTGACCCGGATAGTCGGTGTCGGAACGCCAGCTGCCGTAGAAGTGCTCGGCCGCGTTGATCGAGAGCGGGCCCATCGTCCAGTTGGCCTGGAGGTTGAGGCGGTGCTTCGGTGCGAGGTTCTCGGCGTCGATGATCTGCGAGGCGCCGATTGCCGCCGGATCAGACTTCGTCACCTTGTTCTGGTTGTAGTTGTAAGCCAGCGTCAGGTTCAGCTTGCCGCTCGCGAGATCGGTCCGGTAGCTGCCGACCACGTCGATGCCGCGGGTGCGGGTGTCGAGCGAGTTGGTGAAGTACTGGACGTTGCCGCCATTCCCCACCGAGGCGAGCTCGGCCAGATTGGCGATGTCTGCGGCAGTGACGACGAACGACTTCGAGATGAAGATGCGGTCCTTCACCTTGATCTGGTAGGCGTCCACGGTCAGCGTCAGCGCCGGGTTCGGCTGGAACACGAAGCCGAGACCGAAGTTGGTCGAGGTTTCCGGCTTCAGCGCCTTGCTGCCGAAGTACTGTGCCACAGCACTGGTCACCGGGAAGGTGCCGACCTGCACCGACTGGCCAGCGAGGAAGTTGGTGGTCAGCACCTGGGCGTTGTTCTGGCCCGGGGTCGGCGCGTGATAACCGGTGCCCACGGTGCCGCGCAGCGCGAACTCGTCGGTCACGTGGTAGATCGCGTTGAACTTGCCCACGAACTTGCCGCCGAACGAATCGTAGTGCTCATAACGGCCGGCTGCACCGACTGTCAGCTGCTTGGTCACGTCCGTTTCGGCACCCAGATAGAAGCCGTAGCTCTTCTGCTTGTTCGTGCCGGCGTACGTCGGCGCGGTGCCGCCGTAACCGCTGGCTGCCGGGTCATACGACGCGGTCTGCTCGCCGGTAGGCGTGAACACGCCCGGGGTGGTTTCGGTGTAGAGGTCGTGCGCGATCGCGTAGGGGCCCGCACCGTAGGACTGGAAGTCGCCCTGGGTCGCGGTGTAGCTTTCACGGCGGAACTCGGCACCGCCCGACAGCGTGATCGGGCTGGCGAGACCGGCATTGACCTCATAGGTCACGTCGAGGTTGGCGTCGAATTCCTTCTGGATCAACTTGCCGAACTCGAAGCTGGTCTGCGAGGCCGCGCCGAACGAGGGGCTGATCGAGTTGTACATCGACAGGTCGAGCGAGTTGCGGCTGAGCGAGGCCGAGAGGTCGTAGCCGAAGCTGCCCGACTTGCCCTTGTAGCCCAGCGTACCATAGACTTGGTCGGTCTTGCCGACGAAAATCGGGGTGAAGCCGCCCGGATAGAGCGAGGTCAGGTTGAAGACGTTGCCGTCCTTGACATAGCCGCCTGCGGGGCAGGTCACGTTTCCGGCCGGGCACTGGGTCTTGTAGTAAGGCGCCTGGAAGAAGCTGCGGCCACCGATCGTACCAGTCTTCAGCGTGCCGGTGCCGTCGTCATACTCGAAGCTGCTCGAGCCCTGATACGAGGAACGGAAGTTGAAGCTCTGCTCGGCCTTGCTGTGCGCAAGGTTGCCGAACACGTAGAGCTTGCTGTCGTCGGTCACTTCAAAGGCAGCGTTCAGAACCGCCTTGTAGCCCTTGCTCGGCGAGTTGCCCCAGATCTGCGCAGGCAGCGGATAGAACGGCAGCTTGTCGGCGAGCGAGGGGTTTTCCGCCGCAAAGCGTGCTGCGATCGGACGGGTCACGCCGCGGCTGGTGCGGCCGTCGTCGTCGTATTCACCCGAGAGGTTGATGAAGCCGCGATCGAACTTGTGGCCGATGTTGCCCGCGATCTGATAGCTCTTGCCATCACCATGGGTGTAATACTGGCCGTAGCGACCGACGAGCTCGATCTTGCCGTCATCGCGCAAGCCGTAGTTCAGCACGCCGGCAATGGCGTCCGAACCATACTGCGCGGTTGCGCCGTCGCGGAGAACTTCAAGGTTCTTGATCGCGATCGAGGGAATGGCCGAAATGTCGGCACCCTGCGAACCGAAGGACAGGCCGGTATCACCACCGTTGTAGACCTGCACGAGCGCCGAGCGGTTGTAGCGCTTGCCATTCAGCATCACGAGCACCTGGTCGGCCGGAAGGCCGCGCAGCGAAGGCGCACGCACGAAGGTCGAAGCGTCAGAGATCGAGTTCTGGCCGACGAAGAACGAGGGAATGATGTTCTTGACGGTGTCGAGCATGTTGGCCGACGGCTGCGAGGTGAGGTCCGCAGCGCTCACGACGTCGATCGGCGAGGCGGAGTCTGCGACCGTACGGTCGGTCCGGCGCGTACCGATGACGACGATGCTTTCGGCTGCTGCGGCTTCGTCAGCCGTAGCTGCCGTGGCCTGCTGCGCAACCGCGATGTCTGGCGCGATGAAGGTGGTGAATGCTGCTGCCGATGCCAGCAAGGCACCGCGCACGGCATGGTTTGAAAGTGTTCTCATATTTCTTCTCCCGTCGTAATCCGCAGCGTCGCGCTAGCCCGCGAACAGCTGCAAATATTACTGGCCC
>CANFIV010000090.1 GCA_947446935.1 Sphingomonadaceae bacterium
CGCGGCGGCACGCCTCGGTCGCCACCGAGCGCGCCAGATGGACGTTGCGCTTGCGCAGCTTGTCGGCGCAAATGGTGAGCGCCCCCAGCGCCCGATCCATCGCCGCATCCGAAAGGCGGCCCGATTGTGCCAGACCCTCACCAAGACGCACGACGCGGCTGAACGCATCGATCACCATGAAATGATCGCCCGATGGTCGCGCGATCAGCAGGCGGCAGTTGTTGGTGCCCAGATCGATTGCGGCATAGGCTTGGCGGTGGAATGGCAGCGGCTTTTGCCAAGCCTGAGAGCGCGGTGCCTCGGTTCCGGTGGGAACAGGCGCAACAGCAGATGTGGCAGCAGCAGGTGTGGCGGGAAAAGGTATGGCGGCAGGGGGCGCGCCAGAAGCAAGCGTGGAGGGGGCGCTTGCCAGTATACTGGAGGAGGCCTCACCCGGGAGGCTTGCATCTGCGCCGACGCGCGCGAGTGCACGGGGAGCGGCGGGCTTGCCGCGTGCCGGAGGCCGCTGCCCCCGCCGCTTGCCCTGCCGCGCCTTGCGCTTCTGCGTCGGCGGATCGAATTCCGCCATGGCTACCAATCGCTTATGTTCTCCCACCGGCGTAATGCCCAGCGGGTACTTGACAACCACTCTAGCGTTCCCGGGGGCTTGGGGCAAGCGGTCCGGGCGAACGGTCTGCGCGTCACCTTGACTTCGCGCAAAGCCGAGCTTAAAGGCGCGCCTCCGCTGCCCCGTCGTCTAATGGTAAGACTACGGATTCTGATTCCGTCTATCGAGGTTCGAATCCTCGCGGGGCATCCATCACTCTGCAGTTCAGAGTTTCAAGGCGCTGGCGCGTGGCGTCGGGGCGTGCCGGTGTGCGGGTCCGACCGCAGGTTTGCTCCGGTTGCCCAATATTGGCAGCGCAGTATCTGTAGTTCGGAATCGGCTGCCAGCTTCAGTCCAGAGCGGAGCGCTCGGCTGACTTGGCCATGACGGCAGCTTTCCAGTCGGTCAATGCTTCGACCAGTTCGCCGGATTCGAACGCGTATTCACCCTCCATGATGAACAGGGCGGCGGAGCAATTGCCTCGCTCTACGTAGGAAAGAACGCTTCCGGCTGTCCTGTGGAATCTGGCGTGGACCTCGACAACGCGCGTGTAACGCGGGTCGTCATGGCAGGCCTCGGCCACGTCGATGTTGTAGAGCCATTGGCCAAGTTCGCACTTGTCATCGCAGGCCGCGGTCGCTGAGGTGATCTGGGCAGTGCCGGTTTCAATCGCGCGATGGAGCCTTCGTTTCCATTCTGCATGCGCAGCGATGGCGCCATCGATCGCCTTGGACAATCGAATGTTGTGCATGATCGGCTCCCTCGAAGACTTCGTGCGGGTGGAAAGGATCGGGGCTCATGTCCGGTCCCCAAACCCGTTATGCCGCCAAATCGTCCAAGGCATTCTCACGCCTGGATAGGGGAGCATACATAGTGGCGCGGCAGGAAATCTGCCCGGCATGCTGCCTCCTCAAAGCAAAATGGCTGGCCTCGCATAATCAGGCAGGCAATCCTTGTGGTGGAATTCTTCGCGATCAGCCGCCCGAACTTGCGTGGCGGCGATTGCCCGGATTTCCGCGGATTTTTCGCCGGTGAAGCGGCGTCAATCGCCCTTCTTTCATCCGTGATCGAAGCGAAAATATTAAATTGGCTAGGCCCCTGAATCGCATCCGCCATTGCGATTTGCCCCATCCCTTGCGACACGCTGGCTCCATGACCGAAGACGAAAGCCATCGCGAGCTGACCGACCGCAAGTTCTACAAGGCCGAGCAGGAAGCCGGTTTTGTGGAGGCGCAACCGCGGATCAAGCCGCAGCAGCAGGACCCTGCTTACCGGCTTGCGTTTCGCGACACCGATTTCCTGCTGCGCGAGGAATTGCGCCCGGTGCGCTTCCAGCTGGAGCTGCTCAAGCCCGAAATGCTGCTGGATGAGGCGGAGATCGGATCGACCCTGGTGGTTTATGGCTCGGCGCGCATCCCATCGCCCGAGGAGGCGGAGGTGCTGCGGGCAGAGGCCACCACGCCGGAGCGCAAAGCCGTGGTGGAGCGGCTGATCGCCAAGTCGCGCTATTATGAGGAAGCGCGCAAGCTCGGCTTTATTGCGGGCCGCTGCGCGATGGTGGAAGATGGCCAGCGCCAATTCGTCATCTGCTCCGGGGGCGGGCCTTCGATCATGGAGGCTGCCAATCGCGGGGCGGCGGAAGCCGGTGCGGAATCGATCGGGCTCAATATCGTCCTTCCACACGAGCAGGAGCCCAACGGCTATGTGACGCCGCACCTCTCGTTCCAGTTCCACTACTTCGCGCTGCGCAAGATGCACTTCCTGCTGCGCGCGCGGGCAGTGGCGGTGTTTCCGGGCGGATTTGGCACATTCGACGAGTTCTTCGAGCTTTTGACCCTGATCCAGACAGGCAAGATGCAGCCGATTCCGATCCTGCTGTTCGGCGCGGACTACTGGAACCGGGTGATCAACTTCGAAGCGATTGCCGAGGAGGGCGTCATCAACCACGCAGACCTCGGGCTGTTCCATATGGTCGAGACGGCGGAAGAGGCTTGGGGGCACATCACCGCGTTTTACGACCTCGATTGCGATTGATCGCTTCCGCCTGCCGGCAGGCCCTGTCCTGCTTTCGCCCGTTCGGGCCATTGGCCGGGACCTGAAAAACCGCCATCGCACGTGTCAGAGGTCAGCCAACCCCGCTGGCCCGGTTTTTGGCAAAGGCCCGCGAACGTGAAGCAGATCTTGATTGCCGCTAAAGTTTTTGCATTCCTGAGCTTGCTGTTCGTGCCGTCGATCGTCCTGATTCTGGGGCTCGGCTATCTGGCCAAGGATACCATGAACGGGTTGTTTGGTTTTGTCGGCATCACGGTGCTCATGATCAATCTGATCTTTGTTCTCACCGGTGAACGCCGCGGGCGGCTGTGGCGCAAACTCAATGCCATCGCCGGAGAGCCAGGGCGCGGCTGACTTTCAGCGCACCGCGTAGTGCCCCAACGGGCCGCTGCCCGCGCCTAGTCCCGGCGCAGCGCGCAGTGCGGCCCGCACGAATTCGCGGGCCTGTTCCACAGCTTCGGTGAGCGACAGGCCCTTGCCGAGCAGTGTGGCGATGGCGCTGGACAGGGTGCAGCCCGTGCCGTGCGAATGGCGCGTGGGGATGCGCGGAGCGGCGAATTCCTGAAACGCGCCGTCGGGGTTGAACAGGGTATCCACCACCGTGTCGCCTGCGCCATGGCCGCCCTTGACCAGCAGATGGAACTTGTGCGCGCGCGCCAGCGCTTGCCCTGCAGCGATGATGTCTTCGGGCGTCCCCAGCAAGGCCCCTGTCAGGGCGGCGAGTTCGGGGAGATTGGGGGTGAGCAGGGTCGTGATCGGAAACAGCCCCTCGACCATGGCATCGACCGTTGTCTGGTCTGCCAACCTGGCCCCCGAGGTGGCTATCATCACCGGATCGAGCACGATGGGAAATCGCGATGCCGTGCTTGCGGGGGCGGCGGCCAGCGCGGCCCCGGCGGTGCGCACGGATGATGCGCTGCCGAGCATCCCGATCTTGACCGCGTCCACGCCGATATCATCGATGCAGGAGGCGATCTGCCTCAGCAGCAGCTCGTCCCCGATCGCCTCGACCGCCTGCACACCCACGGTGTTCTGCGCGGTGATCGCGGTGATGGCGGTCATGGCATAGCCGCCGAGCATCGTGATCGTCTTGATATCCGCCTGAATGCCCGCGCCGCCGCTTGAATCCGAGCCGGCGATGGAGAGCACGCGCGGAGGCCCTTGGAGCGGACCAAGGGGCGGCGCGATCATTTCGCCTTGAACTTCCGTTCGGTCGATGGCGGGAACTTTGCGTGCAGCGGCTTGGCACGCGAGGGGCGGTCGACCAGCTCACCGCTGCAATTGGGGCAGCGGTCGTCCAGCGCCTCTGCACACTCTGCGCAGAACGTGCATTCGAACGAGCAGATGAACGCGCCCGGCACTTCGGCGGGAAGGTCGGTGCCGCAGCGTTCGCAATCGGGGCGCATCTCGAGCATGGTTTGGGTCTCCGCGGCCAGTTGGCTTCAGGCTGCTTTTCGCACAGCCTCGCAGATCGTGTCGACCACTTGCTCGACTTCCGCCGCATCATCGCCTTCGGCCATGACACGGATGACCGGCTCGGTGCCTGATGCGCGGATCACGATGCGGCCGCGGCCGGCCAACTGCGCCTCGGCTGCGGCGATAGCGGCTTTCACGCTATCCGCCTCAAGCGGCTTGCCCCCGGCAAAGCGCACGTTCTTGAGCAATTGCGGAACGGGATCGAACAAGTGCAGCGTCTCGCTCGCCGGCTTGCCCGAGGCGATCAGCGCAGCCAGCACTTGCAAGGCCGCCACGGTGCCATCGCCGGTCGTGCCATGATCGGTGAGGATCATGTGGCCGGATTGCTCACCGCCCACGTTGTAGCCGCCCTCGCGCATCTTTTCGAGCACGTAGCGGTCCCCCACCGAGGCGCGCACCAGATCGAGCCCGAGCCCGTTCAGATAGCGTTCCAGCCCGAGGTTGGACATGACGGTTGCGACCACACCGCCGCCGCGCAGCGCGCCAAGTTGATGCATCCGCCCGCCGATCAGCGCCATGATCTGGTCGCCGTCCACGGTCTGGCCCTTTTCATCGACCACGATGAGCCGGTCGGCATCGCCATCGAGCGCAATGCCGATATCGGCGCGCACTTCGCGCACACGGGCCTTCAGTGCATCGAGGTGGGTCGAACCGACCCCGGCGTTGATGTTCTTGCCGTTGGGCTCGACCCCGATGGCAATGACTTCGGCACCCAGTTCCCAAAGCGCCGAGGGCGCGACGTGATAGGCCGCGCCATTGGCGCAATCGACCACGATGCGCAGCCCGTCGAGCCGGACGTTGTCGGGCAGGGAGGCCTTGACCGCATGGATATAGCGGCCGCGCGCATCCTCGATGCGGCGGGCGCGGCCGACATCAACCGAGTCTGCGAGCGGCAGATCCTGTTCGATCATCGCCTCGATCGCGCGTTCGGCGTCGTCCGAAAGCTTGAAGCCATCGGGGCCGAACAGCTTGATGCCGTTGTCCTCGAACGGGTTGTGGCTGGCCGAGATCATCACGCCGACATCGGCGCGCATCTCGCGCGTGAGCAGCGCGACGGCCGGGGTTGGCATGGGGCCGAGCAGGACGACGTCCATGCCCACGCTGGTGAAGCCGGCGGTCATCGCGTTTTCAAGCATATAGCCCGAGAGGCGGGTGTCCTTGCCGATCACCACGCGGTGGCGGTGATCGCCGCGCAGGAAATAGGTGCCTGCGGCCTGGCCGACCTTCATCGCGATGGCGGCGGTCATCACACCGGCGTTGGTCCGGCCCCGGATTCCGTCGGTGCCGAAGAATTTGCGTGCCATTGGCTGAAAGATATCCCTTCTGGTGCACAACGATGTCGGCTGCGCCGTGCGGCGCGGATTGCCATTGTCTTCTACACCCTTACTATCACTACGCCATGAACCAAGCGATTAACGATCCTTCATCCGCAGACTCTGGCGCAGCTTCAGCGACCGGCTTTGTCCTCCCCCCGATCGCACAGGTGCCTGCCTCCTGGACCTTCGCCGCGCTGGCGACGGGGCTGCTGGGCGGATTGGCACTGGCCTTTGCCGCGCCGCAGGCTCTGCCCACGGTGCTCATGGTGTCGGAGCCGATCGGCGATATCTGGCTGCGCGCGCTTCAGGCGACGATCGTGCCGCTGGTTGCGGCGCTGCTGTTCACCGGCACGGTGCAGGTCGTTGCGACCGCCAATGCCGGTACGCTGGCGCGGCGGAGCCTTGGCATGTTTTTCGCGGTGCTGGGCCTCAGCGGGGTGATCGCGCTGACTGTGACGCCTGCCCTTCTTTCGCTGATGCCGATTCCGGGGGAGGCGGGCGCCGCCCTTCGCGCCACCTTGGCCGCGCCGCCCAGCGGGCCGCTGCCGGGCATGGCCGAGTATCTGCGGGCGATCGTGCCGACGAATGTGATCGATGCCGCCGCGAACGACCGCATGCTGCCGATGATCCTGTTCATCGCCGTGTTCGCGTTGGCCAGCACGCGGATCGAGGCACGCCAGCGCGCGATGCTGGCAACGTTCTTCGCCGCCATCGCGTCGGCCATGCTGGTGGTGATCGGCTGGGTGCTCGCCGCCGCGCCGGTGGGTGTGCTGGCGCTCAGCCTCACCGTCGCCGCCAAAACGGGCACGGCCGCTATCGGCGCGCTGGCGCACTATGTGCTGGTGGTCGTGCTGACCGGATCGGTGGTGCTTGTTGTCGGCTATTTCATTGCCGTGTTGCTGGCGCGACTTTCTCCGCTGACATTCGCGCGGGCCATGGTGCCGGTGCAGGTTTTCGCGCTCTCCACCCAGTCCTCGCTCGCCTCGCTGCCTGCCATGCTGGGCGCATGCAGCAAGCTTGATGTGCGGCCGGCCA
>CANFIV010000091.1 GCA_947446935.1 Sphingomonadaceae bacterium
AGGAACTGGAGCGGACGCTCAGAGCGCTCGCCGGGGTTGTCAGGATCGGTTTCGAACAGGCTGACGAAGGGCTGACCAAGCAGCTCATCGGCCGGTACGCCGAAGCGCTCGCAGGCGCTGGGAGAAATGTAGCTGAGGCGGCCGACGGAGTCGGCAGCCCAGAACCAGCCGGAGACCGTGCGTTCGATATCCTCGAACACCGCAAGCCGGTGTGCGGCATCATCCCTGCCGGAGACATAATGCCCGGCGCGGGTGCCCTTGCGATCACTGGACCAGCCTTTGAGCAGTTTCTTCACCGGACTTGGGCCGCCTGTTGAAGCGAGGGAACGTCTTGCGCTGCATAATAGTCGCCGGATGGTTACTTTCGCCCTAAGGAAACTGCGATGCCTGCGCTTACACTCCACCTTTCCGCGTCACCCCATGTGCCGACTGCGGATGTCTTTGCGCTGATCAGCGCGCTCGATCCGGCCGGGATTGCGATCGGTGCACTGAGCGGTGCCCTGCTGGCCGCGCGGATGCGCCAGACCTTTGTGACGATGGCCTTTTTTGCGGTAGTAACCGGCGTAGGCGGTGGATCGGTGCGCGATCTGCTGATCAGTGCGCCGGTGTTCTGGGTGCACGATGCCTGGACCGCACCTGTGTGCCTGAGCGTGGCGCTGGTGGTATGGTTCAGCCCAGCACGCTGGTGGCACGATGGGACGCGTGTGATCGAATGGGCGGATGCGGCAGGTTTGGGTGCCTATGCCGTCCTCGGCACCGCCAAGGCGCTTGCCTATGGCGTGGCACCGGTACCCGCAGCGCTGATGGGGGTCATCACCGGCTGCGTGGGCGGGGTGATCCGCGACGTGATTGCGGGGCGGCCCTCGATCATCATGCGGCCGGAGCTTTATGTGACACCGGCCGCACTCGCTTCAGCGATCTGCGCGCTCGGCCATGAGCTGGGGCTGGCCAATGCGCTGGTCTGGCCTGTGGCGGCGCTGGCAGGATTTGGCCTGCGCGGCGCGGCGATCCATTGGCGGCTGGGGCTTCCAGCCTATGGCCGGGCGGCGGACGAAAAGGATTGAGCGCGCCGCGCTGAGCGGCACTTGTGGGCATATGGCGGGCTTTGCAACTATAGAAGTAAACCTTTCGGTGGGCTTCGGTCTCAATAAAGCGGCATCTCAATAGCCGCTGGGCTGCAAGCCTTTGGTCGCAAAATAAGAGGTGAATGAAGATGCGGATGATGATCACGGGGGCAGCAATCGCTGCGCTGGCGGCAACGGTAGTGGGCGCGGCAGAACAGGCTAGTCCTTATGGCAACTGGCGCACGCCCGATAAGGGCGGGCTGATCGAGGTGAGCCAATGCGACGGCGGACTTTGCGGCAAGATCCTGAGCGGCACGCCCGGCGCATCGCCCGAGGGGCGGCTTGACAGCAACAACAAGAACCCGGCGCTGCGCGGGCGGGCGCTGGTCGGCCTGTATATATTCCGGGGACTGAAGCCGGCGGACGGGAGCTGGAAGGGGTCGATGTATAACCCTAACGATGGCGGAACCTATGCCGCAACGATTTCGCTGAAATCCGCCGGATCGCTTGAGGTGAAGGGGTGTATAGTGTGGCCCATGTGCAAGACGCAGGTGTGGACGCGGGCGCGATAAGCTTTTTCCTTCAGGCCCGATTGTGGCGGGCCACCTCCCCATTTGCACTTCGTGAAAATGGGGAGGGTCTAGGGGTAACCCTAGCTTATTGCCGTTTCAGCCAATCTGTACGGCGCACAGTCTCTTCAAGAAAACACAGCCGTTGATCGACCAGATCACTGGTCCCGGCATCGGCTAGCAGTGGGCATACCTGCTTTCTGCCCGCCAGCCACGCGTGCTGCAGGCGCAGCAATTTCTTTCTGTTCGGCTCCGATAGTCGGCGCATGACCGCCCCGAACTCCCGGTTCAAGAATACTGCCTGGTAGCGTTGCTCCTCAGCCATACAGGCGAGGATATGCGTGTAGCTGCCTTTGGCCTTTGCAGAACATGCTTCGTAGCGTTGGGAGTAACGGATTTCAGGACGTTCATTGGCCTCGGCCGGTCGCAACCCGCAAAGCGCAAACACGCCAAAGACGGTGACAAGGCCAGTCGTTGTGCGGGCCACGACCGGATAGCCCCCTCACTCCATCGTGACGACGACTTTGCCCACGGCCTTGCGGTCGGCCAACATGGCGATGGCCTCGCCGCCGCGCTCCAGCGGGAAGCGGGCAGAGACGCGCGGGTTGATGCGGCCTTCCTTGAGGAGCGCGAACAGTTCCGCCACGTTGGCCGCATTGCGTGCGGGCTCGCGCGCGACGAAGGCGCCCCAGAATACGCCGCAGACGTCGCACGACTTGAGCAGCGTGAGATTGAGCGGCAGGCGCGCGATGCCTGCGGGGAAGCCGACGACGAGGAAGCGGCCTTCCCAAGCGATGGCGCGAACGGCAGGCTCGGAATAGTCGCCGCCGACGATATCATAGACGATGTCCGCGCCGTTGGGGCCGCAAGCGGCCTTGAACGCTTCGGCAAGCGCCTTGCTCTGGTCCTTGTCGAACGGGGGGCGGCCGTAGATCACGACATCATCCGCGCCGGCTTCGCGCGCAGCGGCGGCTTTTTCCTCGCTGGAGACGGCAGCGATCACGCGCGCGCCATATGCTTTGCCGAGTTCGATGCCCGAAATGCCGACACCGCCCGCCGCGCCGAGGATCAGCAGCGTTTCACCCGCCTTGATATGGCCGCGGTCCTTCAGGCCGTGGATCGTGGTGCCGTAGGTCATCAGCAAGGACGCACCGGTTTCGAACGAGACGTCATCGGGCAGCGGGAACAGGCGATGCGCTTCAAGTGCGACCTTTTCGGCAAGACCGCCGTTGCCACACATGCCGATCACGCGGTCGCCCGCTTTCCAGCCGGTGACGCCCTCGCCCACGCTTTCGATCACACCGGCAAACTCGCCGCCGGGCGAATAGGGGCGCTGCGGCTTGAACTGGTACATGTCGCGGATCATCAAGGTATCGGGGAAGTTGATCGCGCAAACCTTGACGGCGACGACGACCTGACCGGGGCCAGCAACAGGATCGGGCAGATCATCCAGGGTCAGCGTTTCGGGGCCGCCGACGGCGTGGGTTCTGAGGGCTTTCATTGGTCTCTCCCGCTCGGGTTTTGGGCACTCGCTTGGCGGTGCTGCTTGCGCCCCTTGAGCCATGTTTTGCAGGGCTTGGGAAGTGGTTTTAAGCGGGAGGTTAAGAGGTTCGCGGAGAAAGAGAATTGAATCGCGCAGAGCCGCGGAGGCACAGAGGAGTGGCGCCTGCGGCGAAGCCGCTTTCTATTCCGGGCACGCTGAAGTGAAAGGCCTGTGGCCCGACGCAGGTCCTCCGCGCCCTCGCGCCTATGCGCGAAAACAAATAGGGACTGACCCTCTTTTCAGGCCGCCTGTTTTCAGGCCGCCTATTTTCAGGCTGGATGCGCGAGGAAGGGGCGCTCGGCGCTGGCCGTTGCCTCGAACGCAGCGATGGCATCGCCGCGGGCCATGGTGAGGCCGACCTCGTCGAGCCCGCCCATCAGGCAGGATTTGCGGAACGGATCGATCTCGAACACGTAGCGGTCCTGAAACGGAGTCGTGACCGTCTGGCTTTCAAGATCGATGTGGACGGGATCGGTCTCGGCCACTTCCATCAACCGGTCGATAGCCTCCTGCGGCAGGACCACAGTGAGAATGCCGTTCTTGAAGGCGTTGCCGGAGAAAATATCCGAGAACGAAGGGGCGATGACCGCCTTGATCCCGAGATCGAGCAGCGCCCAGGCCGCGTGTTCGCGGCTGGAGCCGCAGCCGAAATTGTCCCCCGCGATGAGCACGGGCGCACCCTTGAAGGTGGGAGAATCGAACAGGTTATCCGGATCCTTGCGCAGCACGGCGAAAGCGCCGCGGCCAAGCCCTTCGCGGGTGATGGTTTTCAGCCATTCGGCCGAAATGATCACATCGGTATCGATGTTCTTGCGGCCGAACGGGATGGCGCGGCCATCGATGGTGGTGACAGGTTCCATGGACCTCGCCTTAGCCGCTGGAAAGCGTGCGATGCAAGGCCCGGAGCGCGAGCCTCAGTCCGTCTCGATCGGATCGATGGGCGGCTTGGGCTTGGCCTTTTCCGCGCGCTCCTTGCGGCGCGAGGAATAGAGCAGCGCGGCGGCCAGCGCCGCCGAGCCGATAGCGGCACCGGCGATGGCGGCAGGGCCAGTCCAGCTGCTCGATTCCCGAGGGGCGTCCTTGTCGGTCTTCTTGGTCACACGTGTGCTCCTTGATACCTAAGCCAAGATTGGGCTGCCGATCCGCGATTGCAAGCGGGCCGGAAGGGCTGTCCGCAGACAATTGCGGTGAGGCGCGCTTTTGGCTTCAGGTGTGGATTATAGGACGCGGGAGATTTCGGGAGGTTGAACGGCCTTGTCGCGTCGTCATGCCCGCGCAGGGCGGTGGCCATAGGCTATGGCAGCGCCAGTTCGTGTCGATGGCGGAAGGCCGAGAGGTTGGGCCTGGATTCCCGCCTGCGCGGGAATGACGAAAAAAGTGGGGCCGGGAATGACGAAGGGGGTTCGTGACGACGGCGGGGCGTGATGGCAGACGAGACCGTGACGACGAACAGGTGCTTGACGACGAACGGGGGCGTGGTGGCAGCGGGGCAAGGCGTGCGCCCTGCCCCGCTGCATTGCGTTGATCAGAGCCCGTCGACGGCCTTGCTGACCATCACGTTGACCGAGACGCGGCGGTTCTGCGCGCGGCCGGCAGGAGTGCTGTTGTCGGCCAGCGGATCGGATGTGGCCATGCCGGTGGGGGTGAGCATGCGGTACGATTTCCAGCCGCAGGACTGCTGCAGATAATTGACCACGCGGGCGGCCCGCGCGTCGCTGATGCGCTGGTTGGCATCCTCGCTGCCGGTGGAATCGGCATAGCCCACGACCAGCATCACCGCGTTCTTGATGGCCTGACCCTGCGTGGCGGCGGCACAGAGATCGGCCTTGCCCTGCGGGGTGAGCAGCGATTTGCCCGAAGCGAACATCACGTTGGTGGTGGCCTTGATGTTGTATTCATCGATATCGCCGAAGCGGCTGCGCAGCGCTTCAGTCATCGCGCGGACTTCGGCGGTAGCGGCGGTCTGCTCTTCAAAGCCCTGCTTGGTGCCGGTGCGGATCATCGTGGCGATCTTGAGATCCTTGTCCTTGAACTGGATCTCGCTGGCCATGAGCGCATCGCCCGATTGCAGCGTGTGCACGGTAACCGGCAGGCCATTGAGCAACGCATTGGCGGCGAGCTGCTGGCGGCTCATGCCGAACAGACCCTTGCTCGAACGGATCTTGGTCAGATCGTTGATGTTGACGATGGTCTTGGTGCCATCCTCAGCGGTGATCTCCATCCGGTCGGCACTGCGACGCGAGATGATGCCCTTGATATCCGGACCGGCGGGGAGCGTGGCGGCGGGGCCGGCCGAGGGAGCGACCGTGGTCTGAATCTCGGCTGCAGGCTGTTGCGGATTGGCGGGCGGGAGTTCCTGCTGTGCGAGGACGCCAGCAGGGACCGATAGGGCCAGCAAGGCGAAAGGGATGGCTCCCCGGTTCAAGACACGCATTATGCTACTCCTTCATTCTAATTTCGTGGACCCTGCCGGGTTCCCGCCCGCTTCGCTGACCCCATACTCTGCAGGGGATTGCGGGGCGAAGATGAACGGTATCGGCTCCCTCAGTGCTGAGCCAGCCTTTCTGGCCGATGAACAGTGGCAGCGAGACGGTCCGTTTCGGGGGTACGCCGTGCGGTTGGTGCGGCGGGGCGATGCCGCCGTGCGGAACCTTGGCCAAGGCGATGAAATATCGGAGATCTGCGTGTGACGGCAGGGCGTGGCGGGGGTGCGGTAGGCTGATCTGAGCCCGACAAGGCCCAAACCTCCCTCCGCCCCACCAGAGGTGAGTCGCCTCACCCAGAAGGAAGGATCACACCATTACTGCAGGTGTCAGACCAATTCCCGCACATCCGTGAGCCGGCCCGTCACCGCAGCAGCGGCAGCCATCGCAGGGCTGACGAGGTGGGTGCGCGCGCCGGGGCCCTGTCGGCCGACGAAGTTGCGGTTGGACGTACTGGCGCAGCGCTCGCCTGCAGGCACCTTGTCAGGGTTCATGCCGAGGCAGGCCGAGCAGCCGGGTTCGCGCCATTCGAGGCCAGCTTCAATGAACACCTTGTCGAGCCCTTCGGCTTCGGCCTGACGCTTGACGAGGCCCGAGCCGGGAACGACGATCGCCCACTTCACGTTTGCGGCCTTCGTGTGGCCCTTGAGCACGGCGGCGGCGGCGCGCAGGTCTTCGATGCGGCTGTTGGTGCACGAGCCGATGAAGACGTTCTGGATTTCGACCGAGGTGAGCGGCTGGCCGGGTTCGAGCCCCAT
>CANFIV010000092.1 GCA_947446935.1 Sphingomonadaceae bacterium
ATATTGAGCCGCCCGCCATCGAGCCCGGCCATGGCGAAGCGGAAGCCATCGCCTTCCGCGCCGACGCGGTTCGCCACCGGCACTCTTACGTTCTCAAAGATCACTTGCGCGGTGGGCGAAGCGTTCCAGCCCAGCTTGCGCTCAGGCGCACCGAAGCTGACGCCGGGCGTGTCCTTGTCGATGACGAGGCACGAGATGCCCTTCGGGCTGGCATCGCCGGTGCGCACCATCGTCACGTAGACGTCGCTCACGCCGCCGCCCGAGATGAACTGCTTGGTGCCGTTCACAACATAGTGGTCACCTTCCAGCCGCGCCGTGGTGCGCAGCGCGGCCGCATCCGATCCCGAACCGGGCTCGGTGAGGCAGTAGCTGGCAATCTGGTCCATCGTGACGAGCGCAGGCAGGTAGCGCGCCTTGATGTCGTCCCCGCCGAACCGGTCGATCATCCACGAAGACATGTTGTGGATCGATATGAACGCGCTGGTGCCGGGGCAGCCATAGGCCATGGCTTCCATGATCAGCGCGGATTCCAGCCGGCCGAGACCAATCCCGCCGCTTTCCTCGCTCACATAGATCGCCGCAAAGCCAAGCTCGGCCGCGGCCTTGATCGTCTCACGCGGGAAGCTGTGGTCCTCGTCCCACTGCGCCGCAAACGGCGTGATCGCGTCGGCGGTAAAGCGCCGCGCCATGTCCTGAATGGCGATCTGGTCTTCGGTAAGGGCGAACTGTTCGGTCATGGTTCCATCACTTCGGCTTCGATCTCGACTTTCCATTCGGGACGGATAAATCCGGAGACGATCACGGTCGTCGTCGCTGGCCGCGCAGCCCCAAACCATTTGCCATGGATCAGAGCAACTGCGGGAAAATCCGCCCGGTCAGTGAGGTAGATACAGGTTCGCACGGTATCGGCAATATTCCCGCCAAGATCGGCGATCGCCTGCGCCACGATGGCGCAGCAGCGCTCCATCTGCGCTGCTGCGTCGCCCGGCGTGGTCGAGCCATCGTGTTCAATCGGCGCGGTGCCTGCCACCATGATCTGCTTTCCCGTGCGTATTGCGCGGGAAAAGCCGATCACCGGTTCGAGCGGAGAGCCGCTGGAAACGCGCATCTTGGACAAGGTTTAAGCCATCGTCGGGATGACGAACGCGTTCCCACTATCCGGCAAGCCGTCCGGCCAGCGCTGGGTCACGGTCTTGACCTTGGTCCAGAACTTCACACCTTCCATGCCATGCTGGTTGGTATCGCCGAAGGCCGAGCGCTTCCAGCCGCCGAAGGTGTGATAGGCCACCGGCACCGGGATCGGCACGTTGATACCCACCATGCCGACATTGACGCGCGCTGCGAATTCGCGCGCCGCGTTGCCGCTGCGGGTGAACAGGGCGACGCCGTTGCCATACTGGTGCTTCGAAGGCAGCGCGAGCGCCTCCTCGAAATCCTTGGCGCGCACGATCTGCAGCACGGGGCCAAAAATCTCGTTCTTGTAGCTGTCCATGTCCGCCGTCACGTGGTCGATCAGCGTGGGGCCGACGAAGAAGCCGTTCTCGTGGCCCTGCAAGGTGAAGCCGCGCCCGTCGATGACGATCTCGCCGCCTTCTTCCTCGCAGCGGCCGATCCAGCGCTCGATGCTCGCCTTGTGCGCGGCGGTGACGACCGGGCCGTAGTGGCAATCGGCGTCGGTCGAGATGCCAACCCGCAACTTCTCGATCGCGGGGATGAGCTTGGCCTTGAGGCGCTCGGCGGTCTCGTCGCCCACCGGAACAACCACCGGCAGCGCCATGCAGCGCTCGCCCGCCGAACCGAATGCGGCACCGGCAAGATCATTCACCACCTGATCGAGATCGGCGTCCGGCATCACGATACCGTGGTTCTTGGCCCCGCCCATCGCCTGCACGCGCTTGCCCGCCGCAACGCCGCGGTTGTAGACATAATGCGCGATATCGGACGAACCGACGAAGCTGACCGCGCCGATCGCCGGGTGATCAAGGATCGCGTCGACCATTTCCTTGTCGCCGTGAACGACCTGGCAAATGCCCTCGGGCAGTCCGGCCTCAAGGAACAGTTCGGCAAAGCGCACCGGCACCGAAGGATCGCGCTCGGAAGGCTTGATAATGAAGGCATTGCCCGTGGCGATGGCAACGCCCGACATCCACAGCGGGATCATGCCCGGGAAGTTGAACGGGGTGATGCCCGCGCCGATGCCGATGGGCTGGCGCACCGAGTAGATGTCGATGCCGGGGCCTGCGCCCTGCGTGTACTCGCCCTTCAACACGTGCGGGATGCCGCAGCAGAACTCGATCACTTCAAGCCCGCGTTGGATATCACCCTTGGAATCGGCGATGACCTTGCCGTGTTCGGACGAGAGCATGTGCGCCAGCTCGTCGATATTGGCTTCCACCAGCCGCTTGAATTCGAACATCACGCGGGCGCGGCGCTGCGGGTTCACCGCAGCCCAGGCGGGCTGCGCGGCAAGCGCCGCCTGCACGGCACGCTCCAGCACGGCGGCATCGCCCAACGCCACTTCGGCCTGAACCGCGCCGGTGTTGGGATCGAACACCGAGCCCTTGCGGACCGGCGCGCCGCCGGAGCCACCGACAATGAAATGATCGATCTGGCGCATGAACTTACCCTTTCCAGCAAATTTTATGGCGGCTTCCTGCACCCCGGATCAATTGCAAGCAACAGGTGAAAATGCGATAGAGGCCTGCAATGCTGCAGCCACCCGACTGGAACGACTATCAGGCCTTCCTCGCCATTGCGCGAGCCGGACAACTGGCGCGCGCAGCGAATGCGATGGGAGTCGACGCGACGACGATGGGTCGCCGTCTGCGCCGCTTGGAAACCCGCATCGGTGCCACCTTGTTCGAACACACGCGGGAGGGTCAGGTCCTGACCGAAGCGGGCGAGGCGATGCTCGCGGAAGTAGAAGCGATGGAGCGCGCCGCCAGCCGGATCGCAGAGCATGGCGGCGGCGGGCCCGCAGGGCTCCTTCGCGTGAGCCTGTCCGAAGGCTTTGCCAGCTGGATCGTCGCCCCTGCGCTGCATGCCTTTGTCACGGCTCACCCGCGGCTGGTGATCGATCTTGTGGCGTCCTCAGGCTTCCTCAGCCCTTCAAAGCGCGAGGCAGACCTCGCCGTCACGCTTTCGCGCCCGCGCGCAGGGCCGGTGATTGCCGGCAAGCTCTCTGACTACGCCTTGCGGCTCTATGCCGCACCCGAGTATCTGGAAGGCCACGCCCCGCTGCGCCGACCCGCCGATCTGGCGCGGGGGCATTCTTTGGTCGGCTATGTGCCCGATCTGCTCTACGCACCCGAACTGCGCTACCTGGCCGAGATCGAGCCCGGGCTTGCCGCCACGGTGCGCTCCTCCTCGATCAACGCGCAACACCGCCTCATCGCGGCGGGCGCGGGGATCGGCGTGCTGCCTTGCTTCATCGGCGATACGGACGCGCGGCTCGTGCCGGTCCTGCCCGAGCGGCGCATCACCCGTTCGTTCTGGCTGGTGATGCACAAGGACACGCACAGCCTTGCGCGCGTGCAGGCCTTCAAAGTGTGGCTCACCGCGCTCGTTGAGCGCGAGCGTGGGCGATTGCTCCCGGCCTAGAGCTTGGCGACCGGCGCGTCCTCGCCCAGATCCTCAAACCACGCCTCGACGGTGCCGGAGAGCTTGAGCGTGAGCGGGTTGCCCTTGCGGTCCATGGTCTTGCCAGCCTGCACACGCACCCAGCCTTCGGAGATGCAATACTCCTCGACATTGCGGCGCACCGTGCCCTTGAAGCGGATGCCGATGCCGCGATACAGCTTTTTCTCATCGTAGAACGGGCTGCGCGGATGGATCGAGAGGTGATCGGGCGGCACATCCGGCCCCGCTGCGTCGGGAGCTGCGATTTCGGATTCGGGCGAGGTTGGTTCTTCAGTCATGGAGCGGGCAAATATCTTGATCCCCCCACTTGTCAATCAAGCGCTGCCATGGCAGAGGCGCGGCCCTGTTTGGCCTGCCTGTCGCACTGCGCGGAGGCCACGCGGGCGCGTAGCTCAGTGGTAGAGCACACCCTTCACACGGGTGGGGTCGCAGGTTCAATCCCTGCCGCGCCCACCATTTTTTCAATGCCTTATGGAAAACGAAGTAGCTTTCCATGAAAAAACCATGAAAAATCTCCTGCGAACATTGGGCGTAAGCTAAGACTAGAGCGTTGTCCGCCCATGCTGGATGATATCCTCACAAGTTGAAGTGGTTGGCGCATTTGTCTGGCGGGCAGATATCGGCGAGCTTGCCGATGAAACCACATAGGCCGGGGCGGTTCGCTCGCCTGCTTTGCGGAGCATGACCTTGAGCCGATAGAAGGCCATTCCGATGGAATTGGGGTCGGGACTGTGGAGCGGAAGGAGGCTCAGCGATGCGCTGACCGCTTCGATCCTCTCGCGCACCGAGGCACGCTTGTGACTCGATAGAGTGTCCAAGATCACGACATCGCCGGACCGGAGTCCAGGGATGAGTACCTGCGCCACATAGGCTTCGAACCAGTCGCCATTGATCGGACCAGCCACCACCATCGGCGCGACCATTCCAGTCATCCGCAGGACAGAGCCCAGGGTGGTCGTCCTGCACGGGTCGTGGGGGAAGCCCATCTTAAGGCCCTCGCCTTTGGCGCACCGTTCATGGATGACTGCAGGTCATGTTGGTCGCGGTTCAGGTTCCGCCAAAGAGCACGAGGAGCTCGGGTTCCAGCTCGAGTTGACCGGCGAACCATGCCAGGCGCTCGCTCCGGATGTCGGGGCGGTTCTGCTTGATCGGGTGCCTGGTCTTTTTTTGCATGTGGCCCCGCGACGATCACAGAACCGCCAAAGCGTGCCGATCCCGATCTACACGCCTTGGGCGCAAGACCCGACCGGAAGGCGCAGATTCAAAAATACTTAAGCAGCCGGTTGGCGGGCTTTTTATGGACGGTTCCTATTAAAGGGTAACATTCCCCAAAGCGTTGACCGATCGAATAAAGCCGCAGTGCAGTCAACATAAGGCCGATTTCCCATGCTAAGCCGAATGAAAAATTTGCGAGGTTCTGATCTCAGTTTTTCCTTTGCGGAGGAGAAACAGTCAATTCTTGCCAGTACAGGCGATGCGCCCAAATTTTTGGCATTGGAAGATGTGCGAAAAATATTTGCATCACCAACAATCATTACCACAGAAAGTTTACGACGAATCGGTGAAAGCCAAAAAATTCAGGATTTTTTTGAAATTCTTGAAGAAAATGGCGGAAGATATTATTTCAAGAAAGCGATTTATCGCGATAAGTTTTTTAAATTCATTGATGATCAATTGAATGATCGGCCTAAAAATGAATCAAATAGCAGCATTTTGTTCCTCTATGAAAATGATTGTAAAAATCAAGTTCTTAAATTTAAAACTATTTCAAAAATAGACAGATCATTTATTATCGCATTGTCCGTGATCGAGCTACGCCCAATCCGTTCATTTGAACCGAAAATTTTGAGAGACTTGTTCGGCCTGACACTTGCCGAAAGCAAAATTGCGATCTGCCTTCACAATGGCCTTACAGTGAATGACGCAGCGGATCAAGTTGGCGTGCGCATCTCCACTGTTCGAGATCAATTGACCAGCATTTTTGCGAAGACCAGTACGTCGCGGCAATCAGAACTTGTATCTATCTTAAGCCGCCTTGAACAAGTCCTCGTGTAGAGAGTTCGTGGATAAATTCACTTGGAACCGACAGCCTCGCTCCTTGGGATGGATCTATCCGGCTCCGGCTTAAGAAGCTGATCAGAGGCCGCCCGAACTCGGCCCGGGTGCGAGATACCGCCCTGCAGCGCTGACCAGATGAGATACGACATGATTGAAAATCAGATCATCAAGCCGTTAAAAGTAATCGGCCCCCTTGGGGAGCCACTCTCCTTCGATAATCTGCCGCCGGCCTCGCTGAACCGATGGGTCATTCGCCGCAAAGCGGAAGTCGTTGCCGCTGTTAACGGTGGCTTGCTGACAATCGAAGAGGCCTGTGCACGCTACAACCTCACGCTGGAAGAGTTCGCATCCTGGCAGCGCGCGGTTGACCGGTCGGGCATGCAGGGCCTGCGTGTCACCCGCCTCCAGCATTACCGCGATCTCTATGAGCGCGAGTTCAGGTAGCGAACAAATGTCAGGTGCGGCATACATTCCTTCCCAACCATCGTGATCGACCTTGTGACTTGGCCCCTTGGTTTCCACCAGAAGGGATTAGAGCCCGGCATCGTTTTGATCCGACACCATTCTCTGGACCACCCCGGGCTAGAGTCTCCCGGCCTTGGTCACGGTGACGGGCTGGGTGCGTCATCGGGATTTATCAGCGTGATCGGGGGCTTGTTGCCAATGGCACCGTGCGGTCGATCCTCGTTGTAGTATCTGCGCCA
>CANFIV010000093.1 GCA_947446935.1 Sphingomonadaceae bacterium
ACCTCGGCGTGCCTGTCGTGATCGATACCGATGTGGCCGGCGCCGCGCTGGCCGAAGGGCGCTGGGGCGCGTCGCAGGGTTGCCCGGTTCATGTTTATCTGACCATTGGAACCGGCATCGGCGGCGGGATCGTCGTGGACGGCAAGCCGCTCCACGGCACGTTCCACCCCGAAATGGGCCACGTGCGCGTGCGCCGCGCAGCAGGTGATCTATTCACCGGCGTGTGCCCGATCCATGGCGATTGCCTCGAAGGTCTCGCCGCAGGTCCGGCGATTGCCGCGCGTGTCGGACGCCCGGCTGAGGGCCTCGCGAGCGACGATCCGGTCTGGGCACTGGTCGCGGGCGAAATCGCCGACTGCATGGCCTCGCTGATCCTCACGCTCGCCCCGCATCGTATCGTCATTGGTGGCGGAGTTGGGCAGGGGCAACCGGCGCTGCTGCCGCTGGTTCAGGAAGCGACCGCGCGGCTGCTAGGTGGTTATCTACCGGGCCACAGCTTGGCAGCGCTGGAAAGTGTCATCGTGCACCCCGGGCTGGGCGGCGATGCGGGCGTGTGCGGCGCGCTGGCTCTGGCGCTTGCTGCGCTGGAGGTCCGATAACCGGACCGCGCGCGGCTGGAAATTTACAAGTATTTACATTAAAAATATTATAATCAACGCGTTAGTCTATCACGCCGAATTGCGCTTAGTCATCGTCCTACCTAGGACGCTGAGGCCCATCAGGTATCCAATCCCGGTGCGGAGGAGATTGGATCCTGCATCCGGATCATGGATTGGGAAGGGTAGCGCAATGCTGGACGTCGACCTGATCACCGCCCGTTGAGTGCGGCCCGGACACCCCGCACGCAATGAACCCCCACATTCCTAGCCATTCGGCAACGCCCCGGCGTGACACCCTGCTCGATGGGGAGCCTCCCGATGTCGTGATTGCCGATATCGTTGGTCGGCCCCGGCCAGATGCGCGGGTTATCATCCTTGCGAATGAGAAGGGCGGCGTCGGCAAATCCTGGCACTCGCCGCCAACATTGCCGGGCTGGATCTGCCGGAGGGACCGGATGCCTAGTAGTGGCTGTGCCCGGTTATGGACCGAGACCCCGACGCAGGCTATGCCGCCGCATCTTTCAGGCTCTGCCCCGGAATCGAGGCCCGTTGTGAATTCGAAATCGCTCAGATCATTGTCGCTTTTCCTGCTTGCGGGCTTGGCTGCCTGCTCGGGTCCCATCGTGACCCGGTCTGGAATTGCAGGGCCAGCCGTAGCGCCTTCCACTGCGGTCGCCCTCGCGCCTCCACCCGAGGGGGCTGGCGTGACGAGCCTTGCGGCCCTGGCAGCGGTTACTGAGGCGCTTGGCCGGCACGGCTACCGGATCGCACCTGATGCCCCGCTCCGGATCGACGTTGCGCTTACCGAGCGGGCGGCGGGGGTGGATGTGCAGGCCTTGGGGGGCGGCGAACTCTCACCCGCCAAGTCGCAGCGACTGCTTCAGGATTGCCACGACCGCACCCACCGCCTGGCGCTCGCGGTCTATGATCCGGCACGGCCGGGCGTGACGCGCGTCTGGGCAGAGGAGCATCACTGCAGGGGTTTGATCGCTGCCAGCCTGCCCGCGCTGGCCGAAGAGGCCGTAGCCGCGCTGGCCCTCACGGGGCCAGAGCGGATTACCGAGCGCAACGGCAAAGACTAAGAAGCATCAGTCGTCCAGCAGGGCAAGTGGAAGGACGATCTCGAACGTCGCGCCAAAACCCTCGCGGTAGCTATAGGTCGCGCGGCCCTTGTGGCGCTGCGCAGTGGTCTGCACGAAGGCCAGCCCCAGCCCGACGCTGCCCTTGCCGTCGGCCGAGCGACCTTCGGCATAGAGCGCGAAAGGATCGGCCTTGCGGCCTGCCGGCATTGGCGGCCCGGGCCCGGTGACCCCGAACACCACCTCTTCCCCGCGCTGGCGCACCGAATAGTCGATTTCCGCGCCATCGGGGCCGAACTTGATCGCGTTCTCCAGCAGGTTGATCACCGCGCGAACCAGCATGCCCTGATCGCCCAGAACCCATAGCTCGCCCGCCTCGCTCGCGTTGGTCAGCCGCGTCTGGCGCGAGCGGGCATGGGTGGTCACCATATCCGCGGCCTCACGCGCCACATCGCTGAGATCGACTGGCTCCTCGGTCAAGGGCCTTCGCCGCGCGCGCACCAGCTGGACGAAACTGTCTGCCAGCCTGAGGCCGTGGCGGGCGTGGCCGCGGATCTGCTCGATCAAGGGAGAGGGGAGCCGCGCGGGCAGGACCCCGCTATCCGCCTTCTCCGCTTCCAGATCCTGTGTTTCGAGCAGCCAGACGATCGCCGCATTGGGTGACCGCAAATCGTGCGAAAGGAACTGGAGCAAGTCCTCGCGCTCATCGGCTGCCCGTTGCAACTCGGTGATGTCAGCGAAAGAGACGATCCGCAAATCCCCGTCCATCACCGCTTCGGACATCAGCAGTGAGCGGCCAGCCCGGTCGCGCACCGGCTCGCCGCTGGAGGGAGCACTTTCGAACATCAGGCTCATAACCGAGCGGCTGGGCGCGCCGAGCAAGCCGTTGCCGGACAGACGCGTCGCGGCTCCGTTCGCCAGCACCACCTTGTCCTCGGCGTCCATCACGAGGACTGCGCCCGGGAACTGTTCGATCACCTGTCCTATAAAGCTGCGCAGATAGCGCACCTGGGCGATCGCTGCCTGAAGCCGCGCGGCTTCGGTGGCGATCGTATCGCCGCCGAGCCCTGCAGCCCCGATCGATGCGATCACGCCCGGCTCGCGCAGAATGGCATCGGCTTCGGCGACCAAGAACCGGTTGACCACCGTCAGCCGCCGCCAGCCCCACAGCGCATGGACGAGCAGAATCCCGGCCATCGTTGCACTTGGCGGCAGCCAGACCCGCGCCAGCGGCAAAAGGGCGATGGAGAGGACCGGTGTGGCTACCACCAGCACGGTGGCCAGCACCAGATTGCGGCTTGGGGTGATGCGCAGGAAGCCGATCAGCAGCACGATCAGCGGCAAAAGCGCGATGGCTGCCATAGGCCAGCCGCCGGGCGCTGCAATCGCCGTGCCGCCGAGCAGCGTATTGACGATGTTGGCCTGGATCTCGACGCCCGAGAGCAACGATCCGGCTGCCAAGGGAACCGGATGCATGTCACCCAACCCCGGCGCGGTCGCGCCCACCAGCACAAGCTTGCCGCGCACCAAGGCAGCCGGCACTTCGCCCTTTGCGAGGCTGGAGAACGAGATTCGCCTGAAGGCATCCTTCCCGGCATAGGCAATCAGAAAGCGCGTATCTGTCTCGCCGCGACGGGAGCCGTCGTGCACCGTGCGTGCCAGCAAGGTCGGCAATTGGGCGATCCGTTTGCCCTGCACATCAAGCGCGGCCTCGGCCCTGCGGATTGTGCCATCACCATCGGGCAGAAGCTGCGCCACGCTTTGCGGCACGGCCGGATCGGCCACGCCGGGTGCGGGGGCGGTGAGAGGTGCCGCACCGCTGCCATCGTCCCCGATCACGGAGGGCAGATAGACCGGCCGCGCGAGCCTGATTGCCGCGCTCAGCGCCGCGTCGTCCGCCGAAGGCTCGAAGAACAACACATCGTAGGCGGTCCCCGCCGGTTTGTAGCCCGCCAGCATGGTCAGCGCGCGCGCATGGACCTGCCGCGGCCACGGCCAGCGGCCGATCTCGTGCAAGCTGGCGTCATCGATCTCGGCAATCAGGATGCGGTCGTCCGCAGCAGGCGCGGCGAGACCCGACGCGAGGTCGTATATCCGGTTGTCGAGCGCGCCAAGCCAGGCCCCGCGCGCGGCAAAGGCCACCAGCAGACAGGAGAGGATCGCGACCAGAGCCCACTCGGCATGAAGTCGGCGGGTCAGCAAGGCTCTATGGCTCCGGCGCGGCGACGATGATCTTGTCAAAGGGCAGCCAGTTCTCGGTCACCCCGTCATCGCCGAACTGCTGCACGCCCACGCGCCAGAAATAAGTGCCGGGGCCCAGCGCGCCGAGCGTGATGCCCTCACTCTGGAGGCCGGGTTCGTCGATCAGAAAGAGCCCGCCCGTCATATCGCTCGCCAGCTGGAAGCGGTAGAGCCTGCGTCCCGAGCCTGATCCGCCCCACTTGAACGTCATGCGGTCGGCATCGGCCGAGGCGGAGGCGGCAAGGCCGGTGAGACGGCGCCGCATCGCATACGTCTGCACCTCGCCCTCCAGCCCGGATGCGGCAATTGCGCTCGCGCGCACGAAAAGGCCGCCATCGGGGATGTCCGCGAGCTCGAACACGGGCTCTACGGCCTGCCGGTCGGCGATCACTTCGGTGAAGCTTGCGTCCTTGGCGATCTGCAGGTGATAGGCCTTGGCACCCGCAGCAGCACCATAAGTCAGGCGCACCAGCGGATCGACTTGCACTTTGCCCGGCGCGGTGAGCACTGGCGCAGGCAGCAGTGCTTCCTTGGTCAGCCCTTTGTCGGAAACGACCGCGCCGTAGCCCTTGCCGATGGGTTCGGGCTCAGCGCCCATCGCGCCTGCCGCGACCGTGCCTTCGAGCACTTCGGCCAGCGATGCGTCACCGGCGAGGCCGACGCGGAACTGTGTGCCGCGCACTGCCGCCACTGCGCGTGGGGTGCGGATGCGGAAGAGGCCGCCGCCCGTTCCCCCAGGCCCTGATGGTCCGAGGTGCGTCGCGCTGGTTTCTGCTTTGCCGGTTTCCACGGTGAAATCATAATCGATGCTGTTCGTCAGCAGAAAGCGGCGCAGCTGGGTAATCCGCATGCGCGTGTGCGTTGGCAGGCTGGTGCGAGATCCGTTGGGTAACTCCAGCGTGATCAGCCCGTCAGCCCCGGTCTCGATCAGTGTTTGCGGCGCAAGATCGGCCCCGTTCGACACTGGCACCGCGCGCCCGCCCTGTGTGGCGCTGACCGTTCCGCGCACCGAGAGGATGCGCGCCTTGAGCGGTTCGGCGCGCAAGACAGTGAGGGGGATGCGCAGCCGCGTCGCGACCGGCACCCGGTGGACGTTGGCGATATGGTTGATGCGCTGGACCTGGCGGATCGAATCCATTGCTGTGAAGTAGTGCCTGGCGAGGGTGTATAGGTTGTCGCCGTGCTTCATCTCGTAGACGACCGTCTCGGGCTCCGGCGCGGCTGGCACGGGCGCAGCAAGGGCTGGATGGCCCGTCACCGCGCAAAGTGCGATCAGTGCGGCAAGGGCAGGATAGGACTCTTTCAACATGTCTCCAGCCTGTAGCCGTATCCGAACACGGTTTCGAGCCGGTGGCCGTTATCCGCGCACAGTTTCAGTTTCGCGCGGATCCGTGAGACATGCATGTCGAGCGTGCGCGTCGAGAGGTCCGCCATCGATTTCCAGATACGCGCCATGATATAGCGGCGTGAGAGCGGCTTGTGCAGGTTGGTGAAAAACAGCAGCGCCAGCGCGAATTCCTTGCCGGTGAGCATGACATCGGCCCCATATAGGCTGACGCGCTCGTTGCGCAGATCGAACCGGTAGGGGCCGAACGCCTGTTCATCCTGCCGCGGCACCACCTGCGAGCGGCGTAGCAGCGCATCGACCCGGGCACTGATCACGATCGCGCTTTCGGGCTTCACGATGAAATCGTCCGCCCCGGCATTGAGCGCGGCGGCAATATCCTCCTTGTCCGACCGGCTGGTGAGCATGATGATCGGCGGGGAAGGGTCGATATTGGCGCGCGCCCAGGCGACGATCTCGATCCCGCTGAGCTCGGGCATGGTCCAGTCGAGGATCAACAGGTCGAAGGTATCGTCGCGCAGCGCCGGCAATACATCGGTGCTTCGCGTGAACGGCACACAACTGTGCCCGCCAGCGGCCAGCACTTGCGATATAAAAGTGATGCTGGCCTCATCGTCATCGACGACACCGATCCGCATGGGCGTACTTTCCAAGAAATTTCGTCCCTGTCTCTAGCCCGCTGCCGCCCAAGCGCCATGCCAATCCGCAGATTTTACACTCATTTACATGCGCACGACAGTTCCTTCGCCTAAAGCCTGCGTCAGGTATCGCATAGGGGTCATGCCGCAAGGGACGCACGAGACGGCTACCCTCCTATGCACTGTCGGTCGCGTCAGTTCTGTCAGGATGATTTGGGTGTGAAGTGTCTGGTTTTGCCTGGAACTACCCACAGGAGTTTCACGAGCCGAGACTTCGTTTGAAGTCTGGTGATCTGGTTGGTCTCAGGACCGTCGCGTTCTGGATTGTCCGCACGCTGTTCTGATGGAGTGCGCCTGCCGCCAAGAGCTCGATCAAGGTCGCAAAGTTAGGGAGCGCCAGTGTCGCCGCGCTGGCGTTCCCGCCTCGTTTCAAAGAAGCCGTGCCATATTCGGCATGAGTGCGAAACCGTCTGGGTA
>CANFIV010000094.1 GCA_947446935.1 Sphingomonadaceae bacterium
ATAGACGCCGATGCGGATCGGGCTGTCTGGCCCCAGTTCGGCGCGCGCTGCATCGATGGCTGCAGCCATGACTTCGGGCTGGCTGCAATTGAACAGCAGCGCCGCTGCGCCGAGATCGCGCGCGGCCCGGGCCGCCTGGGTCACGCTTTCGCCCGAGCGCAAGCTGGGTGCGGCGCTGGTGTCTTCGTCCTGCAAGGTGAACGAGAGCCACAGCGGCTTGCCCGTGGCTTTGGTTTCGGCGGCGGCGAGTTCCGCCTCAACCAGCGAGGACAGCGTTTCTGCCAGCCAGTGATCGACATGGGGATCAAGCGCGGCGACCAGCGTGGCGACGATGGGGCGGGCGCGGTCCAGATCGACCAGATCGGGGCGATAGGAGCCGCATACCGGCGGAAGCGATCCCGCCACCAGTACGGGATGGTCCGCCGCGTCGGTCACCTCGCGGGCCAGCCGTCCCGCGAGTGCAGCAAGTGCTGCGCCTTCGGCCGCAAAGCGCTCTGCGCCGATGTGGAAGGGCACCACGGCATAGGAATTGGTGGTGATCACATCCGCGCCCGCTGCCACATAGCCGCTGTGAACCGTGCTGACGAAGGCGGGGCCCTCGATGAGCGCGAGCGCCGACCATTCGGGCTGACGGAACGGCGCTCCAAGGCGCGCGAGTTCGCGGCCGGTGCCGCCGTCGAGAATCAGAAGAGGGTTTTGCATTGTGCGGATCGTACTCGGAAAGGGTGTGTCGGGGTGAACGCTAGCACGGCACATCGCGCAGCGGCAGGGGCCGCAGGAAAACCGGCTCAGCCACTTTGCATCCAAAGTGGCAACGTCAGGTAGATGCGGCCCAAAAAAGATTTAAAAACAGAGCTTTGAAATATCGCATCAAGGCCTGTTTTTCCGCCAAGATTTCGAAGCGCTTACCATTGCGCAAGGTTTCCAGACTATCCGTTGAGGCGTGACCAAGACCACCGAACAAAGCTTGCCCGCCCTGCCGCGGAGACTTCCGGCCATGGCCGTTTTGGGTCTTGTCGATTCGGCCGAAGGGGATTGGGCGCGTCTGCGTGGTCTGCAGTATGCGGGCCTGTCCCGGCTGGTCAGCACGCGGCTTGCGGCCCATGCGCTGGCCGCGCTACTGGTGGTCCAGGCGCTGGCGGGCACTGTCAGCATTCTTATTCTGTTGAGCTGGACCGCCCTGCTCGCTGGTGTGATGGTGCACGGCGCGCGCATCGACCGCAGCCTTGAGGATGCCGATCGCCGGCGGGTGACGCGGCAGGAAATTCAGCGGCAAACCGTTGGCGCAGTTGCGGCCGGGGCCGTCTGGGTGATCCCGATCGTGCTGCTCTCGCCTTATGGTTCGGGAGAGCAGCGGCTATTGGTGTGGACGGTCATGGCTATGCTGATGGCCGGAACCGCGCTTGCGTTTGCCACCGTGCCGTTGAGTGCAGTGCTGTTCAACGCGATCCTCGGAATCGCCAGCATCGCGATCTTCATGTGGTACGGCAAGATGACCGCGGCCGCTGCGGCGGTGACGTTCGTGATCTTTCTCGCCGTGGGCAGTATCGAGGCGGCGCGCGCATTCCTTGCCGGCAAAGTGGCCGAGGCAGGAATGGCCGAGAAGAGCGAAGTGGTCTCGCTGCTGCTGCGCGAATTCGAGGAGGGCGAGGCCGATTGGCTGTGGCAGACCGATTCGACGCGGCGCGTGCGGTCCGCAAGCCCTCGCTTTGCCTTTGCGCTGGGTGAGGACCCGGAAGACCTTGACGGCAAGCCGCTGATTCAACTGATCGCGGGGGCCTCTTGGGAGGACGGCCATTTCCACTCGTCGCTTCACGATCTGGCCGAAAAACTCAAGCGCCGCGAGAGCTTTTCGAACTTGCTGGTGCGCGTGACCCTGCACGGCCATCACCGTTGGTGGGAGCTCTCCGCCTCGCCCAAATTTGATGAGAACGCCAATTTCATCGGCTTCCGCGGCGTCGGTTCTGATGTGACCGAGCAGCGCGAGAGCGCCGACAAGATTGCCCATCTCGCGCGCTATGATACGCTGACCGGGCTGCCCAACCGCCTAATGCTGACCGAAACGCTGGGTGAGGCGATGAGCGAGGCCGATCGCTGGCGGATGCGCTGCGGCTTCATGATGATCGACCTCGACCGGTTCAAGGCGGTCAACGATACGCTTGGCCACCTCGTGGGTGACCAGCTCCTCGCGCGGGTTTCGGACCGGCTCAAGTCGCTGATGAGCGATAACGAGCTGTGCGGACGCCTTGGCGGCGACGAGTTTGCGATCGTGGTGCGCGATGCGACGGACGGCGACCGCATCCGCCATGTTGCGAATGCGGTGATCACCGCGCTCTCGCAGCCCTACGAGATCGACCACCATACGCTCTACGTCGGCGCGAGCGTCGGTTCGGCGATCGGGCCGCGCGACGGGGCGACGGTCGAGACGCTGATGCGCAATGCCGATCTCGCGCTTTACCGCGCCAAGGACGAGGGCGGCGGCCAGCATTTCGACTACGAGCCCGCACTGCATGCGCATGCCGAAGAGCGCCGCAAGCTTGAGTTTTCCCTGCGCCACGCACTGGAGCGCGGCGAGTTCGCGCTGGCCTATCAGCCGGTGGTCGATGCCATCACCGAAGAGCCGCTGAGCTTCGAGGCGCTGCTGCGCTGGAATTCGGCTGAACATGGGCAGGTGAGCCCGGTGAAGTTCATTCCGCTTGCGGAAGACACGCGCCTGATCGTGCCGATCGGCGAATGGGTTCTGCGCACGGCCTGCCACGAGGCGATGAACTGGCCTTCGCATATCAAGGTCGCAGTCAACGTTTCAGGCGAGCAACTGCTTGATCCCAGCTTCGCCGAAGTCGTGGTCAGTGCGCTGGCATCGAGCGGATTGCCGCCGCACCGGCTCGAGATCGAGGTGACCGAAAGCATTTTCGTGCGCGACGGGACCGCCGCGCAGCAGACGCTCGAGCGGATTATGTCGCTGGGCTGCGGGGTCGCGCTCGATGACTTCGGTACGGGCTATTCCTCGCTCGGCTACCTTAGAAAACTGCGTTTCTCGACGATCAAGGTCGACCGCAGCTTCGTGCAGGGCGCAGCGCGCGACAATCCGGAAAGCCTTGCCATCGTGCGCGCGGTGGTGGCGATGGCCGATGCGCTGGAGATGTCGACGACCGCCGAGGGCGTCGAGACCGAGGAAGAGCTCGCCAAAATCCGGCTGCTTGGCTGCAAGAAAATACAGGGCTACTTTTTCGGTCGCCCGATGACGCCCGCGGATGCCATCGCCATGTTCGAGACGCTGGCCTTGCGGTCTATCCGCGCCTGATTTTCAGGCTGCGACGTTCAGCCCGGCAAGCACGCTTTCGAACAGCGCACGGCCATCGCTGCCGCCATGCGCAGGTTCGATCATCCGTTCAGGGTGCGGCATCATGCCGAGAACATTGCCTCCCGCGTTCAGCACGCCCGCGATATCGCGCTGCGAACCGTTGACCTGATCGGCGTAGCGGAAGGCGACGCGGCCTTCGCCCTCAAGCCGGTCGAGGGTTTCGGCATCGGCGAAATAGTTGCCGTCGTGGTGCGCCACCGGGATCACGATGCGCTGGCCCGCCGTGTAGCGTGCGGTGAACAGCGACTGGTTGTTTTCGACCACGAGCGGCACATCGCGGCAGACGAAGCGGATGCCGGCATTGCGCATCAGCGCGCCGGGGAGCAGCCCGGCTTCGGTGAGAACCTGAAAGCCATTGCACACGCCGAGCACGGTGACGCCCCGGTTCGCAGCGGCGACCACTGCCTGCATGACCGGCGAGCGCGCGGCCATCGCGCCCGAGCGCAAGTAGTCACCATAGGAAAAGCCGCCGGGCAGCGCGATGAAATCGAGGCCTGAAGGCAGTTCCGCATCGCCGTGCCACACGCGGTGGACTGTGCCGCCGGTGATCTGTTCGATCGCGACCGCCATATCACGGTCGCAGTTGGAGCCGGGGAAAGTGATGACAGCAGCGGTGAAAGCCATGGTCAGGCGACCTTTTCGATCCGGAAGTTTTCAATCACCTGATTGGCGAGCAGCTTGCGGCACATGTCATCCAGCGCCGCGTCGGTCGTGCTGTCGGCCACATCAAGCTCTATCAGCCGCCCTGCGCGCACATCGTTGACCCCGGAAAAGCCAAGACCTTCAAGCGCATGGTGGATCGCGCGGCCCTGCGGATCGAGCACCCCGTTCTTGAGGCTGACGTGAACGCGGACTTTCATGGGCGGCCTTTCGCGAGGAGGCTGGGAGACTCGGCTGCGCCTATGCCCCGCCGCGCGGAGAAGGGCAAGTTTGGGCGCAAGTTGACACGGTTGACACGGTCCAGAGGGAAAATCCGGGAGGCCCTTGGCGCTGCGGCAGGGTGCGCGCCCGCAGCGGGCCAGGTGGATTGTGACATGCGAGAAACGGCGAAAATGCTGGCCATGGGGAGCGTATAGCAGACTGCCCCGCTGTAGGAAAATCGCGCGGAGGCTGTCGGGGCTGCACGGTATCGATGCTTTTAAATAACAGACGTGTCTGTTATTTTTAGGCCATGCCCCGAGTCACACCCCACGACCGGCTCGAGCGCGTGCTCGCGGCCGCGCGGGATGCCTTTGCCGAGCGTGGCTTCGCAGCCACGCCGATGGAGGACATTGCCCGGCGGGTCGGCATCAGCCGCAGCGCGCTTTATGCCTTGTTCGACAGCAAGGAATCGCTGTTTCGCGCACTGGTGAGCGGGATGATCGAGGACGTGTTGCCCGCAGCATTGCCGGAACTTGGCGAGATGCCCGCGCCCGACGTGCTGCGCCGCTTCGTGCGCGTGGTGCTGCTGCGGCTTTCGACCGGCGATATCGCGTTTCTGCCGCGCCTGATCATTGGCGAAGGGCAAGCCTTTCCCGACCTCGTGCGCTTCTATCACGACCATGCACTGACCCGCGTGTTCGGCGCGATCGAAAGCATCATCCGCCACGGGGTGCGGCGCGGCGAGTTCGTTTGCGTCGATCCCGCGCTGGCGGCGCGCAGTGTGGCGGGCGGGGTGATGCTGTCCGCGCTGTGGCGCGTGGTGTTCGAACCGGTGGGCGCGCGCCCGCTCGATATCGACGCCATGGCGCGAAGCCATGCCGATCTGATGCTGAGTGGCCTATGCCTGAGGGAGGAACCCGCGAGATGACCTTGCGCCGACGTGCCTTGATTGTGATCGCCGCTGCCGCGCTGATCGGTGGGGGCTGGTGGCTGCTGGGGCGGCGCGCCGGGCCAGACCCGTGGCTGGGATATGTCGAGGGTGAGGCGCTGTACGTTGCCGCGCCGGTTTCGGGCACGCTGGCGAGGCAGCCGGTCGAGCGTGGCGGGCACGTGGCGGCAGGGGCCGAACTGTTTGCGCTTGATCCGCGCACGGCGGATGCCGATGCGGCCCAGGCCGAGGCGCAAGTGGCGGGTGCGCAGTCCTCGCTCGCGGACCTTGGCGCGGCGCGTGAGCGGGCACCCGAGATCGATGTGGCGCGGGCGGCTGAGGCTTCGGCGCGCGCCCAGCTGGTCAAGGCGGAAGCCGATTACCGCCGCTTTGCCGATCTGGCGGGCAAGGGCTTTGCCAGCCGCACCCAGCTTGATGCGGCGCGCGCCGCGCGGGACAGCGCGGCGGCGAGTGTGGCGCAGGCTGTGGCGCAGCAGCGTTCGGGCGAACTGACCGTGGGGCGGACTACGCAGCAGGCTGCGGCTGCCGCAAGTGTCGCAGGCGCGCGGGCGGCGCTGGCGGCGCAGGCGCGGCGACGGCAGGAAATCGCGCCGGTTTCGCCTGCGGCGGGCCAGATCGAGCAAACCTATTTCAATCCGGGCGAATGGGTGCCGGCGAACCAGCCGGTGGTGGCCATCATTCCCGATGACAAGCGCAAGATTCGCTTCTTTGTGCCGCAGGACAGGATCGCGGCGCTGCGGCCGGGGCAGGTGGTGCGGTTTACCTGCGATGGCTGCGAAGGCGAACGTTCGGCAACGATCCGCTTTATCGCGCCGCGCGCCGAGTTTACGCCGCCGGTGATCTATAGCGAGCATGCGCGGGCCAAGCTGGTGTTCATGGTGGAGGCGGCGCTGCCGGCGGACAAGGCGCTGCCGCTCGGGTTGCCGGTGGCGGTTGTGGTGCCATGAGTGATGTGCGCGCTCAGGACCTTGTCATCGATGTGCGGGGGCTGACCAAGCGGTTTGGCGGCCGCACGGTGGTGGACCAAGTGGATCTCAGTATTGCGCGGGGGCGAATCTGCGGGTTTCTGGGGCCGAATGGATCGGGCAAGACGACGACCTTGCGGATGATCTGCGGGCTGCTGATTCCCGATGCGGGCGAGGGCACCGTACTGGGCTGCAA
>CANFIV010000095.1 GCA_947446935.1 Sphingomonadaceae bacterium
CGACCCGCCATTCGGCCTGCTTGCCCTCGGTAGTGCCGGCGAGCCAGCCTTGCGGATACTCGACGACGACCTTGCGCACTGTGCCCAGCGCGCCCGCTGCGATCCGCGCACGCGCTTCGCGCACCAGCGGATAGCCGGAATACGTGTAGGTAAGGCCATAGGGCAGACCGGACGCTGCGACCGCAGCACTCAGGGTTTGTGCTTCTTCCAGCGTGGCGGTCATCGGCTTGTCGCTCATCACCGCATAGCCTGCGGCCAGTGCGGCGAGCGCGGAGGGGAGGTGGTCGTGATTGGGCGTGACGATGGCGACAAAGTCCGCTGCGTCGTCGCGCTGGCGCTCATTGGCCAGCATGGTTGCGAGATCAGGGTAGGCGCGTGCGGGATCTATCCGGTAAATGTCCGCTGCCGCCCGGCTCCGCCCGGCATCTGAAGAAAAGACGCCTGCAACCAGCTCGATCTCGCGGTCGAGTTCGGCGGCAATGCGGTGTATCGGCCCGATGAACGAGCCGGGGCCGCCGCCGATCATCGCCATTCGAAGCCGCCTCACGCATCCATCTCCCCTAGTTTGTTTGTTTCTAGATCCCGGCGTCCACAAGTCCGGCTGCATCAACCACAAGCGCGAAGCCGATATCTTCCGCATGGCGAGCCACGCGCACCCGGAGCGGCGAAGGCAGCAGTTGCCAGCCGCGCTCGCCCCAGGTCATGAACCGGCGGCGGGGCAGGGGGATGGCAACACGTTCGCTGGCACCTGCGGCGAGATGCACCTTGGCAAAACCGATCAACGTAGCCTCGGGCACATCGCGGTAGACTTGCACGACCTCTGCGCCTGCGCGGTTTGAGACGTTCGTGACCGTGACGCTGAGCACGCCCTCAGCGCTGGCGGGGTCTGACCATTCGAACTTGGCAAAACCCTCACCGGCGCCGAGCGTGTGCTGCGCGGTTTTGCCCGCCGCCATGATCCCGCGATAGCCGAGCCGGGTGCCGTCGTTGTACACCAGCTTGCCGTCGGCTTCCGGCTTCAGCGCATAGCCGGGATAGTCGGCCTCGCTGCGCGCGATGGTGACGGGCATGCGCCCAGCGGGCTCGCGGTCTCCAGCGAGGACGGCTGCCAGTGCTTCGGCGAAACCTTCGCCAGGATACCAGGTGGCGATGTGCGCGCCGACCTTGCCTTCCCATGAGGCATCATAGGCATGGCCGACATTGGTGATGACTGCCGTGCGCGGGTTGGCAGCGGCAACACGCGCGATCAGTTCGAGTTGGCTGGCGGCCAGCCGGGTATCGAGCCGGTCCTTGCTTTCGACGGAGCTGTCAGAAGTTTCACCGACAATCAGCAGCACGGCATCGGCCTTGCGCGCGGCCTCTACAGCGGCAGCGAGCAGTTCCTCGCCGCTTCCGGGTGCGCGAATGCCGTACCACAGGCCATGAACGCGCGCGCCGGTGAAGGTGAACTCGGCGATCAAATCGACAGCTTGGCCTTCGGCAAGATCGACGGGCGCGCTTTCGGAATCGCCTGCCTTGAGCACACCCATGGTATCGCCCGGCGGGCATTCGGTGGTGGTGACGACGACTTGGCCGTCAACCAGCATGCGCGAAACGCCTGTTGCGCCGAGGTGGAAGCGATAGGTCCCGGCCCGGCCGGCCACGAAGCGGCCCGAGGCGCGGATCGAGCCGCCTTTGGCGAAGGGGGCCTGATCGTGCATCCCGGCAAACCAGACCAGCGAATTGGTATCGCGTGTCTCGCGCGTCTCGGGAGCGCCGCTGCAATCGGCAGTGGTGAAATAGTCCACGGTCATGCCGCGCGTGCAACCGTCTCCGATATCGTGCGCCGGGGTTACCGCCATGAACGGCAGGCGCGGTGCGGGATCGACACCGGGCTCGAATAGCACGGTGCAGTATGCGCCAAAACGCGCGCGGATTGCCTAGATGTGGGAGGGTAGATCGGGGCGCTCCGATATCTTGGCAAACGTGCCGCCCTGGAAGCACGGCGCGGCGTCATTGGGACCGATCACGGCGAGAGTGCCCAGGCTGGCAGGGTCGAGCGGCAGCATCGCACCCTCGTTCTTGAGCAGGACGAACCCGGCTGCGGCGGCTTCGACCAGCAAGGCCGAGATGTCGCCCGGCGCGAGGGGCTGGGACTTGGGCCCGGTCACACAGCGCGCGGTAGCGGCAACACGGGCGGCGGCGTCCTGCACCCGCACTGCTTCCAAAGCACCGGTTGCAACCGCATCTGCTGCTTTCGCGCCAAGAAAGCGGGCCGGGCCGGGCATTTCCAGATCAAGCCCGGCGGCTAGCGTTGGCACGGTGCTGTGCGTACCGAACCAATCGGACATGATCGTGCCGGTGTAGCCCCACTCCCCTTTTACCACTTCGGTGAGCACGTGGTGTTGCTCGGCGCAGTAGCTGTCATTCACGCGGTTATAGGCCGCCAGCATACCCGCGCAGCCGGCGGCGGCAGCGAATTCAAAGGGTAGGAGATAGACCTCGCGCAAGGTTCGCTCGTCTACTTGCACGTTCACGCTGTCGCGCGCAGTCTCGCTATCGTTGCACACGAGATGCTTCGCGCAGGAGCCGGTGCCGGTCGCTTGCAGGCCGGTGATCCACGCTGCGCCGAGAACGCCCGCCAGCAGCGGGTCTTCCGAGAAATACTCGAACGCGCGCCCGGCCAAGGGGCTGCGCGCCAGATTGATGTTGGGGGCCAGCACCATATCGATGCCGCGCCCCACCGCTTCCTGGCCGACCAGCGTGCCGATGCGCCGGGCAAGCTCCACGTCCCAACTCGCCCCCAGTGCCGTGGCGCACGGGGAAAGGCGGGCGATATCGCGTTCATCGACTTTGCCGCTGGCGATGCCCATCGGACCGTCGCTCATCGTGAACGCCGGGATGGTGGCTTCGGGGATTGCAACCGAAGCCCACATCGCCGCGCCTGCGGTGAGCGAAGCGGCTTGATCGAGCGAGAGGTTTGTCATCTCAGGCTGCGAGCGCCAGATCCTTGGTGTCCTTGGTGGTCGGCACAAACGGTAGATAAGAGACGCGCATACGCACGGCAAAACTCACCTTGTGGGTGCCATCACCGAGGCCGCCCGCCTTGACCACGCTGATCTGGGCCTTCTCGCCAAAGTTCCAGCGGTCGTCGTACACCGTTTCCATCTCGTCCAGCGTATAGGTCTTACCGCGCACGGTGAAGCGCACGGTCTCACGCGGCATGGCCTCACCGTCCACTTCAACCGCAATATCCTCGACCATCGAGAGGCCGAGCCCGCGGTAGTAGGGAAGGCGGCCGAGGAAGCTGAAGCCCGTCACTGCGCCGTTTTCGGTCACGTTCGCGAGGCTGCCCTCGATGATCATCTTGTTGTCCATCATGGCTCTGGTCCTCTCAGGCTGCGTTCAGGAGCTGGGGGGCGGGTTCACCCAGAAGGGTCGCGAGCATGACCTGCTGGCGGCGGACCTGCTCGACGCTGTCGGGCTCCATCGCGTCCTCGATCCAGCGATTGCCTTCGTATTCCGAGCAAATGTAGCCATCGTATCCGCCCTGCTGGAGCACGGCGACGATCTCGTCATAGGGGATCGACGGTTCGACGTATTCGCCTGCATTTGGGCCTGCCGTCATCTCGTAGAACTTGCCGTGGATGTTGTGGATGCGCGGCATGTAATCGAGCATGCGCTTCGGTTCGAACGCGGCATTGTGGCGAAGCGTTTCCGCCATGGCGATGGCTGGGCCGACGCCGCCCATCTGCTGCACATTGAGGATGACATATTCGCTGAGCACGCGGTCGGCGTAGGCCTTCTCGATATAGTCGGCGATCGGCTTCGGCACGCCCACCCGCAGGAACTTTTCCTTCCAGACCTGCGGCAGGGCATGCAGGAACATGCCCATGTCGGGGAGGAAGCCGAGTGCGTTCGAACCCGTTTTTTCGAAGGCCTCTGCGTGGCGGATGATCCACGGGTGATCGAAATGCAGCGGAGCGTGCACTTCGATCAGGATCTTGATGCCTTTCTCCTCGGCATACGGCGCGGCGGCAACGAGCACTTCGGGCGCGATGGAGACCAGCGCGCGGATGTACTTCATGCCGAGCCGCGCGGCGAAATCGATGTCCTTGCGCACGCTGGCGACTTGTTCATCGAAGGGCATTTCCCGGCCCTTGTAGCGCTTGTAATCGAGCATGAAGTCGTGGCTGACGGCAACGCAATCATACTTGGCGATGAGCTGGTGCCAGTTTTCGATGGCAGCGTCCTCAACCCCGACTTCGGGCCAGCCCCAGAAGGTCTGCTCCCCGATCACCTCGATCCCGTTTGCGCCCATTTCCGCGCATGTGCGGATGCAATCCTCGAGGTTCATCTTCCCCTGAAAGGTCTCGTTCTGAAAGCTGTACAGGCTTACGCCGCGCTTGATCGCCATCTGGCTGACTCCCCTTGGGCGGCTGCCAAAGCGCCGCTTGTTCTGGACCGGAACCGAGTGGCCTCCTCGATTCATCTGGATAATTAGAATTCTCATTCTATAAATTTGATACTCGCGTCAAGGGCGCATAGCTGACCTAGTTCGGGCGAGCGCCTTGCCAATCACCATCCATTGGCCAGAACCACACAGCCACAGCCTGAAGCGCCAGCTGGGCCCCCGCGACGAGGAAATCGGCGCTGCGAATATCGGCGCGGGCGGCATCGGCAACTGCATCAGGCACGTAGCCGGCAAACGAGAGGACGAAGGCTGCGAGCGCGCTGCCGAGGGCCATGCCGACTTTGCTGATACCAGAGTATATCAGCCCTTCAGAGCGCACGCCGTGCAGTCACGGGCGGTAGCCTGCTTTCGCGGCGGCCATCGAGAGGATACTTGTGACGGTAATCGAGGTGACGATCGAAAAGGCGAAATTGGGCAGCAGCATCGGCGGTATGCTGAGCTCGCCAACTGGCCAATCGGGCCCATGATTCAGAGCTGCCATGGCACCGATGCAGGCGGACAGTTGCATGCCCGGTCTCCCTTTTCGATCGGCTGGCTGCCAGTTGCCGGGGGCGGTCGCCAACCGCCCCCTCTTGGGTACGTGCTTAGAACTTCACGCCGACCCGCACCCCGTAGAGGCGCGGCGAGCCGAACTGCCAGTTGTAGATGTCATCCGCGCCGGCCGAGATGAAGCTGCCATAGGTCAGAGGGCGCTTGTTCTCGAGGTTTTTCACATAAGCCGAGACCGAAAACTTCTTGTTTGCCGGCGCATATTCGAGGCTCAGGTTGGTCTGGGTATAGGCCTCCTGGGTCCCGTCGCGGTAGTTGTAGAAGTCGAGGAAGTAGGAGCTCTTGAAGGTCGAGTCCGCACGGGCAGTGATCGTGCCGGCATCGCCGAGCCGGAACACGTGGTCGATCCCGGCCGTGATGATGAAGCGCGGCGAGAACGGCGGACGGTGGCCAGCGAAGTTGGGCTGCTGAATACCGGGTGTGGTGGGATCGAGGTCACCCACGCCGTTGATGTCGAAACCGCCGCCCGGTGCCTGGTAAACGTTGAACTGGGCGAGCAGCTCATCATACTTGGCGTTGAGGTAGTTCACCGAAGCATCGAAATGCGTGTTGTCATCGAGCGCGATGTTGGCCGCGGCCTCGATGCCCCAGATCGTTGCCTTGCCAGCGTTGAAAGTCTGTCCGCCCTTGGTCGTGTCCAGCAGGACCGATACCTGCAGGTCCCTGTAGTCATAATAGAATGCGCCGAGATTGAACTGGTGCTGGCGGTGATCGCCGAACGTCTGCTTCCAGCCGCCTTCGTAGGCGGTGTTGGTTTCCGGCTTGTAGATGCCGATGGAATCGAACCCGCCGCCTTTGAAGCCGGTCGAGACTTTGGCATAGATCAGCGTGTCGGAGTTGGGCTTGTAGTTCAGGCCGGCGAGCCAGGTGATCTTGTTTTCCGAACTCGCGAGCGGGATCGTCTGCAGATAGGGCAGCTTGAGGATGTTCTTGCGGCCGGGGCCCGAGTTGAACAAATAATCCGAGGTCGCGGTGCCCGGGGGAACGAGGAAGGCATCGGGCGGACCTGCGCCGAAGGGGGTACCGTTGAGATAGGTGGCGTCGCGCTTGTTGTCGGTATAGCGCAGGCCGCCGACAGCGGTCAGCTTTTCACCCAGAGGCACTTCGACCTGACCGAACAGCGACTTGCTCTCGCTTGAAATCTTGCGGCCAAAATAGGTGAGGTAGGATCCGGCGGGCAGCGGTGCCGGAATACCGATCGGCGCAACGAAGAAGCCGTTTTCGCGGTCAAGCTTCTCCTTGAAGTAGAAACCGCCGATTTGATACGTCACGCCGCCGATCACGCCGTTGAGGCGCAGTTCGTGGCTTTGCGTGTC
>CANFIV010000096.1 GCA_947446935.1 Sphingomonadaceae bacterium
CCAATTGCGCGATCTCGTCGTGCGCAAGGCGGCGGGGCTGCAGAAGCTCGGCGTCGCGCGCGGCGATCACGTCGCGGTGTGGCTGCCCAATGGGCGTGAGGCCCTGATCACATTTTACGCGATAAACTATCTCGGCGCGGTATTCGTGCCGTTCAACACCGCCTATCGCGGCTTGATCCTCGAACATGTGCTGGCCAACTCGGATGCCAAGGTGCTCGTGGCCCATGGAGGATTGCTCGACCGACTGGTCGGGATCGATACCGCAGCGGTTGAGACGGTGGTCACGCTGGGCGAAGGGCCTGAGATCAGCGGCTTTGCGCTGCATGACTTCGCGGCGGTCACGGGCGAAGAGGCGGAGCTTGCCCCGTTGGCGAACCCCATCGAGCCATGGGACACGCAGTCGATCATATATACTTCGGGCACCACCGGACCCTCGAAAGGCGTGCTCTCGTCCTATCTGCACCTCTATACCAATGCCGGGCCGGAAAGCTGGCACTTCGTAACGGGAGAGGACCGCTACCTCGTCAACATGCCGGTGTTTCATATCGGCGGGCTCGGCATTCCCTTCGTGATGCTGGCGCGTGGTGGCTCGATCGCGCTGATGGAAAACTTCTCGACCGATACGTTCTGGGATTTCGTGAAGCGCACCGAGTGCACGGTGATCTTCCTCTTGGGCGTGATGGCGACCTTCCTGATCAAGCGTCCGCCGGGGCCTGAGGACCGTGATCATGGCGTGCGCAAGGCCTTCATGGTGCCGCTGACCGAGGCGGCGGGGCCGTTCCATGAGCGTTTCGGGATCGATGTCTATACGATCTTCAACATGACCGAGGTTTCCTCGCCCATCGTCTCGGAACCCAATCCAATGAAGCTGGGCACCTGCGGAAAAGTTCGCGCGGGCGTGGATGTGCGGCTGGTCGATGCCAATGATTGCGAAGTGCCGGTCGGCACGGTGGGCGAAATGATCGTGCGCACCGATCGGCCCTGGGCGATGAACAGCGGCTACCACAAGAACCCGGAGGCCACTGCGCGCGCCTGGCGCAATGGCTGGTTTCACACCGGCGACGCGTTTCGCCGCGATGCGGAAGGCTATTTCTACTTCGTTGACCGGGTGAAGGATGCGATCCGCAGAAGAGGCGAGAACATCTCCTCGTTCGAAGTGGAAAGCGATGTTACCGCCTATGCAGACGTCCGCGAGGCGGCGGTGATCGGCGTGCCGAGCGAGTATTCGGAAGACGAGGTCATGGCCGTGATCGCCCCGGTGCCGGGCGCGACGATCGACCCGGTCGCGCTTTCGGAATTCCTTGCGGCGCGCATGCCCTACTTCATGGTGCCGCGTTATATTCGCATTCTGCCCGAACTGCCCAAGACGCCGACGGCGAAGGTAATGAAGGCCGAACTGCGCAGTGAAGGCATTACGCTTGATACATGGGACCGCGAAAAGGCGGGGATCAGGCTGAAGAAAGAGCGGTTGTAGCGCTTACCAGCTGGCGTCGAGGCGGGAGAGGCCGCGGAACATGAAGCCCTCCTGCCGCCACTGGGCGGTCTCGGTATCGATCTGGAGATCAGGGAACCGTTGAACCAGCGAAGCCAGAGCGATCTCGCCTTCCAGCCTCGCCAATTCCGCGCCCACGCAGAAGTGGATGCCGCCGCCAAACGAGAGGTGCTTCGCCCCCTTGCGTTCGATATCGAAGCGGTCGGGCTCGTCGAACACGTCCGGATCACGGTTGCCCGCCGCGACGAGTGTCAGGATGCGTTCGCCCTCGCGAATCGTCTTGCCGCCCACTTCGGTGTCGCAAAACGCGGTTCGGTTGGTGCCGACCAACGAGCTTTCGTAGCGCAGGATTTCCTCTGTGGCCGATGCGGCCAGCTCCGGGTTCGCGACCAGTTTGGCCCATTGATCGGGAAACTTGGCGAGCGATAGCAGCCCGTTGCCGATCATGTGCGCGGTCGTCTCGAAGCCTGCGCCGAACAGGCCGATGGCGACAGTCGCCATTTCGTGATCGGTCAGCGGTCCGTTCTCATCGCGCGCGTTGCACAGCGCGGTCGCCAGATCATCGCGTGGAGCGCGGCGTCGCTCGGCAAAGACCTGGCCGAAGAACGCCATCAGGAAATCCATCTGGCGGTTCGCAAGCCCCAGCTCCGCATCCGAAAAGGCGCGCATCTCGAAGACCACGAAGGAATCCGAGATCGCCTGATTGAGTGCGGCGAGCACCTCGTCCGAGGCTTCCTCTGGCGAGATGCCCAGCATGTCGCACATGACCAGCGTTGGGAAGCGATAGGCGAACTGGTGGATGACCTCCATCCGCCCCTGATCCGCCACGGCATCGAGCAGCCGGTCGGCGATGGCCTGCACGCGTGGGCGCATTTCGATCACGCGCCGCGCGGTCAGCGCCTGCACGACAAGGCCCCGTACGCGGGTGTGGCGCGGCGGGTCCTGATAGAGAAAGATTTCAGACAGCCAACGATAGGCCGAATGCGAAAGAACATCGAAATCCGGCCCGTAGAACAGACGGATGTTCTGGAGGAAATCGCCTTGCCCGAAGTTCGTGCGATCCATCAGGACCGCACGAACATCCTCGTATCGGGTCGCCACCCAAAAGCCAAGCGGCGAGAAGTGCATCGGATCGCTTGTCCGCAGTGCCTTGAATATCGGGTACGGGTCCAGCTTGAGTTGGGGGTCCGTGAGATCAAAGCCTACGTTTGTAGCCATCCGGTGTTGCCCTTCAGAAGTTCACACCGAAGGTTACGCCATAGGTGCGCGGCGGAGCGACCGAACCCACGCGGACGCTGCTGAACAGCGGCGCAGTGATGATGTTGTTGGTCAACACCAGTTGGTTGGTCAGGTTGCGGCCCCAGACATCGACTGTCCATTGGTCGTCCGCCGAGGTGAACTTCAGGCCCGCATTGACCAGCGCATAAGCGCCCTGCGTCGCGTCGGCGTTGTTGAACTCGGTGAAGTAGACGCGGTCCTGCCAGTTGACCTCGGCGCGGGCATTGAGCTTGCCGGCCGAGCCGAGCGGGATGTCGTAGTCCGCGCCAGCGCGCATCGAGAATTCGGGCGCGTTGGAGAGCTTCTTGCCGGCCAGATTGACCTGCGCGAAACCCTGCCGGTAGTCGCCGCTGGTGAACTTGCGGTACTTGGCATTGAGGTAGGTTCCGAACAGTTCGAGCGTCAGGCCCGGAAGCGGCTTGGCACGCAGTTCGGCCTCGAGGCCATAGTTGCGAGCCGAGGCTGCGTTGACCGTGGTGACCACGCTGCTCGCATCAACGAAGCCCACCTGCAGGTCGGAATAGTTCATGTAGAACGCTGCGAGATTGGCCTGCAACTTGCGGTCCGCAGTCGCTGTCTTGAGGCCGAGCTCGTAGCTCCACACGTATTCCGGGTTGATCACGTCGTTGCGCGAGCCAACGTTGATCACGCCCGATTTGAAGCCGCGCGTAACCGAGGCATAGACGAGCGTGGCATCGTTCGCCTGATAGTTGAGCGTGACCGTGGGGGTGAAGGCATCCCAGCTCTTGCCCTTGTTGGTGTTGACGGCACCGAGGAAATCGAACGTGCCGACGCCTTGGCGCTTTTCATGGCTGAAGCGGCCGCCAGCGGTCAGCTTAAGCTTGTCGGTGAGGGCATAGCTGCCCTGTGCATAGACCCCATAGGCATTGATCGTGACCGTGCCGAACTGCAGATAGTTTGCTGCGTCGAACGTGCCCGCGGGAAGACCAAACAGGATGCCGAGGTTGGTCAGCGGCACGCGCACGCTGCCGAACAGGTCCTCGTGGAAGTAGTTTGCGCCGATCAGCGCATCGAACTTGTCGCTCTTGTAAGTGCCGACGAATTCCTGCGAGAAGGTCTTGCTGCGCTCGTCGTAGTTGTTCTGGCCAAACATGTTGGCGTTCGAGGCGTCGAGGTCGTCGCGGTTGAAGCGCGTGAAGTTGTGGTAGGACGTGATCGACTTCACATCCCAGTCGCCCGGAGTCCAATCGATCGTGCCGGTGAAGCTGTAGCCGTGGCGCTTGTTGAGCGGTTCCTGGTCCGAATAGATGTTGCGGATATTGGCAGTCCTGCCTTCAGCCGTAGCCACGGTGAACAGCGACTTGCCGCCGATCAGCGATCCGAGGAAGTTCTCCGGCTTCACCGTCGGGCCAAAATAGTGGAATGCGTAGTTGCTGTCGTCCTCGTGGAAATATTCGCCCGAGACGAGCACCTCGAGATCGTCGGAGGGCTTGGCAAGAATGCTGCCCCGGAAGGCGTAGGCATCGCGGTTGTCGATGTCCTTGCCGGTGAATTCGTTGATGCCGTAGCCGTCGCGGCGGTCGTACTTGCCCGCGATGCGGACCATCAGCTTGTCACCCGAGATCGGCCCACCCACCGCGCCTTCGAGCGCGAGCGCATTGTAGTTGCCGTAGCTGGCGCGTGCATAGCCATCGAGATGGTCGGTCGGGCGCTTGGTGATGAGGTTGATCGCACCCGCCGTTGCGCCGCGGCCATAAAGCGTACCCTGAGGTCCGCGCAGCACTTCAACGCGCTCAAGGTCGTAGAAGCCCGAAAGCTGGGCGGCCGGCCGCGCGATCTGCGCACCGTCCTGCAGGAAGGCCACACCGCCGTCTGCGCCAAGGTCGATGCTGGTGAGGCCGATGCCGCGGATAAAGATGCGGTTCACGCCGAACTGGTCACCCACTGAAAGGTTGGGGATGGCCGTGGCAAGCGAGGCAACGTCCTTCACGCCGCCAACGCCAAGGTCCGCAGCCGAGACAGCGGACACCGATGCGGCAACCTTCGACAGCGATTCCGAGCTGCGCGTGGCGGTCACGACGATATCGGCGAGCCCCTCGGCCGGGGGTGCGGCTTCCTGCGCCATGGCGGGCATCGCGCTCAGCGCTACGCCTGCCAGCAAAAGGCCCAACGCCATGCTCCGGCGGGCCGTTTTCTTGCAAATGTCGATTGCCCCGAACGCGGAATTTTCCGTGCGCACCATGATCTCTCCCCCTGTGCCGCCGCGGCATGCAACCGCGTGCATTTTTATCTACTGGCGCGTAGATACCTGCCAAGCTAAGTAGATTGCAAGAGTTATTGAGGGAGAGCGGCTTGCCCACGTTGAATTTGGAACCGGACGCGTCGGCAGCGACAGGTCTTGCCGTTCTCGCCGCCGACCCCTCCGCTCTGCACGCCGCGCTTGCCGAGGCTGATGCCGCGACGCTCATGCTCGTTCTCGTGCAGATCACTGGCGACCGCGCGCTTCTGGAACGCGCCCGCCCGTACATCACCGGGCCAATGAACTATCATGAAGCGATGCCGGAGCCGCTGCGTGCCGAGATTCGCGAGCGGCTGGAAGCGGCATTGCTGGACTACGCCCGCACCGCCCGCCCGCTGCCGCCGCTACCCGAAGGTGATTTCCTGCAGGAGATGCTCTCCACCGCGGTCGGCGAACAGGTAAGTGCCGACTATTGCGCCATGATGCGTGAGGATCTCGAGGCTGCCGAGCCCGATCCGCGTGGCCTCATCTGGCGCAAGCGCCCCAACGCTGCTGCGCTCGAAAGCTTCCCGGTGGTGATTATCGGCGCGGGCATGTCGGGCGTTTGTGCAGCGATCCGGCTCAGACAGGCGGGCATTCCCTTCACGATCATTGAGAAGAATTCCGCAGTAGGCGGCAGCTGGTACGAGAATTTCTACCCCGGCTGCGGGGTCGATACCCCCAACCATTTCTATTCCTACTCGTTTGATCTCAACCACGAGTGGTCCCACTTTTTCGCCAAGCGCGACGAGCTCTGGGCCTATTTCGAGCGGGCAACCGACACATACGGCATCCGTGAGCATATCCAGTTCGAGACCGAGGTTTCCACCGCGGCCTACAACGAAGGCACTGGCACTTGGGAAGTCACCACGCGCGATGCAAATGGTGCGGTGAAGCGCCTCACAGCGCGTGCGGTCATCTCCGCTGTTGGTGTGCTCAATCGTCCCAAGCTGCCAGATATCCCGAGCCGTGAGACCTTTGCCGGCACCGCGCTCCACACTGCGCAGTGGCAGGAGGGGCTGGACCTTGCGGGCAAACGCGTAATCATGATCGGCACCGGGGCATCGGGCCAACAGGTCGGGCCCACGATCGCGCCCGACGTTGCAAAGCTCACCATCCTGCAACGCTCGCCGCACTGGGTCGTGCCCAATCCGAACTACTTCGCCGAAGTGTCAGAAGGCATGAAGTGGGTGCTCGCGCATGTCCCGTTCTTCGCCCGCTGGTACCGCTTCCAGCTGTTCTGGGCCTTTGCCGACGGATTGCACGCCTCGCTGCAGGTC
>CANFIV010000097.1 GCA_947446935.1 Sphingomonadaceae bacterium
CGGTCGTGCGACCCAGCCCCTTGCCCACCGCGCTCGTCTTGCGCTGGAGCAGCCAGACCTCGCGCCCGCTGGAAGCGACTTCGGGCACCACGCCCGTCACCCCGCCGCGCGGGTGGTTCTTGAAATCGATGCCCCATTCCTTGGCGAAAACATCGATATCGAGCGAGCCGGGCGTTCCTGCATGGGTGATCAGTTCGGCCACATCGAAGCCGATCCCGCCCGCCCCCATGATCGCCACGCGCTGGCCGACTTTGACCTTGCCGGTAATGACATCGATGTAGCTCACCACATTGGCCCTATCGATTCCCTCCAGCGTTGGCATGCGCGGCGTGATGCCGGTGGCGATCACGATCTCGTCAAACCCGCCCGCCGCGAGGGCATCGGCATCCACCCGCGTGCCGAGCTTCAGGTCAATCCCGTGCACTTCGATCATCCGCCCGAAGTAACGCAGCGTTTCGTCGAACTCCTCCTTGCCGGGGATCTTGCGCGCCAGATTGAACTGGCCGCCGATCTCGCTTGCCGCATCGTAGAGCGTGACCTTGTGCCCACGCCCGGCGGCAATGCTGGCAAAGGCAAGACCCGCAGGCCCCGCACCAACGACAGCGATCCGCCGTGCGATCTCCGCAGGGCTCACGGTTATCTCGGTCTCGCGGCAGGCGCGCGCATTGACGAGACAGGAGGTGAGCTGGCCCGTGAAGGTGTGGTCAAGGCATGCCTGATTGCAGGCGATGCAAGTGTTGATCTCGTCCTCGCGCCCGTCACGCGCCTTGTTGACCAGTTCGGCATCAGCCAGCATCGGCCGCGCCATCGAGATCAGGTCCGCGTCCCCGCGCGCCAACACCTCTTCGGCCACATGCGGCATATTGATGCGGTTGCTGGTGATGAGCGGGATCGACACGACCTCGCGCAAACGGCCCGTCACATGCGCAAACGCAGCGCGCGGCACCATCGTGGCGATGGTCGGGACCTGGCTTTCATGCCAGCAGAAGTGCGTGCTGATCACGTCCGCGCCGTTCGCTTCCAGCGCCTTGGCAAGGCTGGTCACTTCCTCCCACGCGAGGCCGCCTTCCAGCATGTCCATCGCGGAAATGCGGAAAATCAGAATCTTGTTTGGCCCCAACGCTTCGCGTGCGCGCCGCACGACCTCTACCGCGAAGCGCATGCGGTTTTCCCAGCTGCCACCCCAGCGGTCGGTGCGCTGGTTGGTCTTCTCGACAAGAAACGTGGATATGAGATAGCCGGCGGACCCAATGATCTCGACCCCGTCGTAGCCTGCCTCCACTGCCAGTGCGGCGCAATTGGCGAAGGCGGCGATCTGCTCCTCGATCCCCGCCTCATCCAGCTCGACCGGTGGCACTTTCGCCAGCCGCGAACGCACCGGCGAAGGTCCGACGGGCTCGCGCACATTGGCGATCGAACCCGAATGGAGGATCTGCATGCAGATCTTCACTTCGGGATCCGCGGCATGCACCGCGTCGGTCACTTCGCGGTGCATGGGCACTTCGCTCGGCTCGCTCAACTTTGCGCCGCGCCCGCCGCTGGAGTGCGGGGTGATCCCGCCGGTGATGATCATGCCGACCCCACCCTTCACGCGCTCGACAAAGTAGGCGGAGAGCCGCTCGGCCGCATTGGGCACATCTTCAAGGCCCGAATGCATCGAGCCCATGATGATACGGTTTTTAAGCCGCTGCCCCCGGATAGTGAGCGGTGAGAACATCAGCGGGTATCTGGCGTGGGGCATCGGTCGGTCCGTTCAGAAAGGGCAATTTCAGTCTGGTTCAGTCTGGGCGATAGTTCGGGGCGCGTTTCTCGAGAAAGGCGCGCATCCCTTCGGCAAAATTGGGGCTGGCGGCAGTCATCAGCTGATTTCGGTTCTCGATCGCCATCGCCGCTTCAAGGCTGGGCGCATCGATCGCGAGCGCCAGCCCTTCCTTGGTCATGCGCAAGCCCCGGGGCGAGGCGGCAAGCAGCTCGTCGACATAGGGCTGCGCCGCAGCCTCGAGCTGGTCATCGGGCACCACTTCGCTGACGAGGCCCGTCGCCAGCGCGCGCGGCGCATGGATGAAGCGCCCGGTGAGCATCAGTTCCGAGGCGACCGAGCCGCCAACCAGCCGAGGCAGAAAATAGCTCACGCCCATATCGCAGGAGGAGAGCCCCAGCTTGATGAAAGCCGCGTTCATGCGCGCGCTTTCGCCCGCGATGCGGATATCGGCCGCCAGCGCAAAAGCAAAGCCGCCGCCGCAAGCCGGCCCATGCACCAGCGCAACGATCGGCTGCGGGCAGCGATGCATCTTCACATAGACATCGGCCAGATAGCCCTGAAATCCGAAGCCGCCGCCAAACGGATCCAGCGCGTTATCGGCCCCCATCCGGTCCTTGATGTCGAGCCCTGCGCAAAACGCGCGCCCTGCTCCGCGCATCACCACAACACGCGTCTCGCGGTCGTTGTAGAGCCCGCCGAAATAGGCGCTGAGCTCATCGACCATCTCGAGCGAAATCGCGTTGAGCACATCGGGGCGGTTCAGCGTCAGCCAATCAGCTGCGCCGCGCTTCTCAATGGTGATCGTACGATAGGTCATAGCCGCCTCCATCCCATTTCACTGCGGGCATTGGACCTGCCCATTTTGCCAGCGCGTACGGTCATTGGTCGGCGATCCCGTTGATCAGCAACGCGACGACGCGGCTGACATAGTCGGCGATCGCGGTCTCATCGAGCGTTTGGCCTGGGGCCATGCGCCCGGCGTGGCTTTCCATGGCCGAAAGCAGCATATCCGAGGCGAGCGCAAGACTCACGCCGTCGCGCAACTGGCCCCGCTCGCGCGCGTGGCGCAAAATAGCGATGGCCTGCGCGGTGACGCCTTCCAGCACTGGGCCGATACAGACAGCAAGCTCAGGATACGTCGTGAGATCGCGGCGCAAATGCCGGGCGACTCCGCCACCGGTCTCCAGATAGCGTGCAAGAACAAGGCAGCCGAACGCTTGCAAGTCGCTCCGCAACTCGCCCGTATCGATCTGTGCCAGCGCCTGCCAGCGCCCTTCGATCATGGACGAAAGCAGGGCTTCAGCGCTGCTCCACCGGGCGTAAATCGTGCTCTTGCCGATGCCGGCGGCGCGCGCAACAGCGTCCAGGCTGAACCCTGCCCAGCCCTGCGCACCATAGACTTGCGCGGCTGCGGCAAGGATCTGCGCCTCGAACGCCGGATTGCGCGGTCGGCCACGCGGTCGGGTTGGGGGAATGGCGGCAGCCCGTTGCATCATGGCAGCATATCCTTTACGGACAGCATTCGTCCAATATAAATTGCCGCGCGCATACAAGGATATCCGCAGGTGGAGCCCACTGCAACAGAGCGCCCCCTTGCCGGCATCAAGGTGATCGATCTTGTCGCCGGTCCGCTGGCAGGCATCGCAAGAGCCTTCCGCGAACTTGGTGCAGATGTCGTGCGGCTCGAGATCGATGGCCGGGGCACGCAACCGGCAGAGGGGACACGCGAACATCTGGCCTACTGGAACGCCAATCTCGGCAAGCGCATTGAGGCCCTCCCCGCCGGAAGCCCGGCGATCGCCGAATGGCTGACGCGCGCCGACCTCATCATCGAGGATCTCTCCGCCGAGCCAGACGCTGCGATCATCATCGACTGGGAGGCCCTCGCCCGCACGAACCCCGCGCAGCTCCATATGACCGCATCCGGCTTCGGCCTCGGCAACCGATTTTCCGGCTGGCAATGGACCGACCCGGTGCTCCACGCGCTCACCACCGAACTCTCGCGCTCGGGCATCAAGGGTCGCGCGCCGCTGCTGCCGCCCGGCGAGATCGCACTGCAATGCGCCGTTTCGCAAGGTTTGTTCGTGGCGATGGCAGCACTCACGCAAGCCCTGGTCAGCGGCATCGGAGGCCGGGTGGACTACGCCGCGCTCGATGGCGCGATGCAGGCGCTCGATCCTGGCTACGGCATCGCCGGGAGCGCCGCCAACGGCCGCCCTGCCGCCCTGCTCCCATCAGGCCGCCCGCCCAAAGGCATCCAATATCCGATCATCCCCGTCGCCGACGGCCACGTGCGGCTGTGCATCCTTGCCCCCCGCCAGTGGCAAGGGATGCACCGCATGATGGGTGAGCCGCCAGAATTCGCCGATCCCAAATACATGGACGTCATGGTCCGCTTCAAGGACCCGGACCTGCTGCCCGCTATGGCCCGCTTTCTGGCGGACAAGACCCGCGCAGAAATCGAGGCGCTGGGCCGGCAGCACGGTGTGCCGCTGGCGGGCCTGCTCTCGCTGACCGATTGCCTGGCTGCGGATCATATCCGCGCGCGCGGCGTGTTCGCCGAAGTGGGCCTGCCGAATGGGCAGCGTGCGCCCTTCCCGAACGGACTGCTGGTGGTTGACGGCAAGCGATTGGGGCCGCTGCATGAAGGCGGACCAGCCTCCCCTCGACCCGCACCACTTGCAGCGGCGAAGCGCGCCCGCTCGCTCGAAGGTATCAAGGTGCTCGATCTCGGTGTGATCGTCGTCGGCGCGGAAACCGGGCGGCTGCTGGCCGATCTGGGCGCCGAAGTGGTCAAGATCGAGTCGCAGGCCTTCCCCGATGGATCGCGCCAGACTTACCTCAAGATCGGGCTCTCAAGCGGCTTTGGCGCAGGCCACCGCAACAAGCGCAGCCTTGGGCTCAATCTCAAGTCCGACGAAGGCAAAGCGCTGTTCCGCCGCATGGTGGCCGAGGCCGATGTGGTGCTTTCGAACTTCAAGCCGGGCACAATGGAAACGCTGGGCCTTGGCTACAGCGAACTCCGCGCCATCAATCCGCGCATTATCGCGGTGGAATCAAGCGCATTCGGCGCGACCGGCCCTTGGTCCAAACGCATGGGCTATGGCCCGCTGGTGCGCGCGGCCGCAGGGCTCACGCGCAAATGGTGCTATCCCGGCGATCCGGATGGCTTTTCGGATTCGGTGACGATCTACCCGGACCACGTAGGCGGACGGATCGGAGCAACGGCAGTCTTGGCCCTGCTCGCGCGCCGGATGCGCACCGGGCATGGCGGGCATGTGGACATCAGCCAAGCCGAGGTCATGCTGGGCCATCTCGCAACCGAGATCGCAGGCACCGCACTCGGTTTGCCGGGCATCGAGCAAGCCGCCGATGCGCCGTGGGGTGTGTTCCCTGCCGAAGGCGACGACGAATGGTGCGTGGTGACGGTACGTGATGATGCAGACTGGCAGCGGCTCGGCGCGGTGATCGGCACGCCGGATGTGCCTACCACCACCCGCGCCGAACGGTTGGCCAACAAAGCCGCGCTTGAAGCTCATCTGGCGGCGTGGCTGGCGGAACGAGATGCCGAAACGGCGGCGCATTGCCTGCAGTCCGCTGGCGTACCTGCTGCTCGCATGCTGCGCGTGGCCGATATGCGCGACTACCCCTATTACGCCGAGCGCGGCCTCTTCCGCACCGACTTGCATCCGCTGCTGCCCGAACCCATGCTGGCCGAGCGGCGGCCTGCGGTTTGGCCAGCGATCCCCGACGCCGCCGCCAACCCCGCTCCTCTAATGGGCGCAGATACCATGGCCGTGATGCGCGATTGGCTGCACCTCGATGATGCCGAACTCGCGCGCCTTGAAGCTGAGGGCGTGCTGGAAGGTGTACCGGCGAAAGTCCGCGCCCTGATTGCCGACGGAACCTACATGGAGACGGCCCGATGACCGACAACGCCAATCCCGCAGTGCTGGTCGAGCAGCGCGGCAACGTTCTTCTGATCACGATCAACCGGCCGGACGCTCGCAATGCCGTGAACGCGGCCGTCCACGTCGGGATCGGCGAGGGGCTCGAGCGGGCCGAGGCCGACCCCGAGATCCGGGTGGTGATCCTGACCGGCGCAGGTGACAAGGCGTTCTGCGCCGGCGCAGACCTTGTTGCGCTGTCGCGCGGTGAACGCATTGCGCCGCAAGACAAGGCGCAAGCCGCCTGGGGCTTTGCCGGTTTTGTGCAGCATCCGATCTCGAAACCGGTAATCGCCGCCGTCAACGGTTTTGCGCTTGGCGGTGGGACCGAACTCGCCCTCGCAAGCGACATGGTGATCGCGGCCGAGACCGCGCAGTTTGGCCTGCCCGAAGTGAAGCGCGGGCTCATGGCGGCAGCGGGCGGCGCATTTC
>CANFIV010000098.1 GCA_947446935.1 Sphingomonadaceae bacterium
GTCAGGCCCAGTATGCCGCCCCAGTCCTGGCACACCAGCGTGATCTTTCGCAGATCCAGCGCGCCAATGAAGGCAAGCAGCATGTTGCGATGGAAATGGAACGTGTAGACCGTATCATCGACAGGCTTGTCCGACCGGCCAAAGCCAAGCAAATCGGGCGCGACGACCCTGTAACCGGCCTCTGCGAAGACCGGGATCATTTTGCGATAGAGATACGACCAGCTCGGCTGCCCGTGCAGACATAGGAAGGTCGTTTCAGCATCGCGCGGGCCCTCGTCCACGTAATGCACGCGCAGGCCCTCATAGCCGGGCAAGGTGTCGATATAGCGGGGGGCAAAAGCATAGCCGGGCAGATCGGCAAAACGGCTATCGTCAGTACGCAAGGCTTGCATGGCTTCTCCTCTCGCCGGGGCACGCTCTCTTGGGCGGGGCCACACCACCGTGCCATGCTAACCGACGGCCCGTCACCACGTTTTGACAGGCGCGCAACGCAGGCCCATGACCGGCTTCATGCATTTTGCCCAGTTTGATACAGCCGCCTTCCTGCAGGACAATTGGCAAAAGCGCCCACTGTTGATCCGCAACCCGTGGGCGGATTGGCATAATCCGCTCGAACCCGATGAATTGGCGGGGCTAGCCTGCGAGGAGCCCGGCGTCGAATCCCGCCTCATCACCCGCCGGCCGGATGGATTGGTGCTGGAAAGCGGCCCGTTTCCCGAAGACCGTTTCAGCAAGCCGGAAGCAGCACCGTGGACTTTGCTGGTGCAGGCGGTCGATCACCACGTGCCCGAAGTCGCCGCGATGCTGGGCGCATTCCGATTCGTTCCGGCTTGGCGGATCGACGATGTCATGGTCAGCTATGCCACCGATGGCGGCGGCGTAGGGCCACATTTTGATCAATACGATGTGTTCCTCGTTCAAGGCCTTGGCCAGCGGCGCTGGCGGGTCGGGCCATGCTGTGATGCATCGACCTCGCTCCTGCCCCATGAAGATCTGCGGCTTATCGCCGATTTTGCCGCTACGGACGAATGGGTGTTGGAGCCGGGCGACATACTCTACGTTCCCCCCGGTTTTGCGCATGACGGCGTGGCCATCGGCGATGATTGCATGACCTATTCAGTCGGCTTCCGCGCCCCATCGCGCGGGGATCTGGTCGAAAGCTGGAGCGCGCATCTTGCCGACACGCTGCCGGAAGATGATCGCTACACCGACGCAGACCTTGCCGTGCAAGCCAATCCCGGCGAGATCACGGCTCCGGCGCTGGCTCGCCTCCATGCGATGGTCACCGATGCCATGGCTGATCGCGCGGCCTTCGCCCGCTGGTTTGGAGCCTACAACAGCCTGCCCAAGTATGCCGAGACCGATTGGCGGCCCGAAGCCCCGATTGGGCAGGCGGCCGTTCAGGCCTTGTTGGCGCAGCGCCAGCCGCTCAACCGCAACCCCGCCAGTCGATTTGCATTCATTCGGCAGGCGGGTGATGCCTTGTGCCTGTTCGTCGATGGGCAGAGTTTCGATTGCACAGGCAGCGTAGCGACCGTCGCCGAGCAGGTCTGTGCCAGCCCCAGCCTGACCGTTGACCCGGCCCTTGCCGCCTCGGTGCCGGTGGCGAGGCTAATCGCCGCGCTGATCGATCAGGGCAGCCTTGCGTTCGAGGAGGCCGCCTGATGGCGCTGATCCTGTTCAACAAGCCGTTCGGCGTACTTTGCCAGTTCAGCGAAGAACCGAATGGCCCGCCCCGGCCAACCCTGGCGGCCTATATCGACCGCCCCGGTGTCTATCCGGCCGGGAGGCTCGATCTCGACAGCGAAGGCCTGCTGCTGCTCACCGATGATGGCCGATTGCAGGCGCGGATCGCCGATCCGCGCTTCAAGATGCCAAAGACCTATCTCGTTCAGATCGAAGGCGATCCCGACGAGGCGACGCTTGAACCTCTGCGGCGCGGCGTGCGGCTCAAGGATGGCCCTACCCTTCCGGCTTTGGTTCAGCGCATCGATCCTCCGGAACTCTGGCCGCGCGATCCGCCGGTCCGCTTCCGCAAGAGCGTGCCCGATTGCTGGCTTAGCCTGACGATTCAGGAAGGGCGCAACCGGCAGGTACGGAGGATGACCGCTGCCGTGGGCCTGCCAACCTTGCGGCTGGTGCGCTGGCAAATCGGTGAATGGACGCTGGATGGTATCGCGCCCGGCACGTGGCGCGAGATCGAGGCTACTGCCAGGGTTTGATCCCGCCCGGCGCGATTCGCGCAATTGTTTCCAACCGCCGCACTTGCCGCGTTTCCAACGCCAGTGTCATCAGCGGCTGGGGGGCCTCGACAAACTGCCGCGGGCTCATGCCGAACAGCGCGGTGAACTCGCGGATCAGATGGCTTTGGTCGTAGTAGCGCAGCGCGAGGTCTTCGGCTTCCTCCTGATCTGCCACACCGCGCAGATGGCTCGCCATATCAAGGGCGCGGGCACGGCGCAGGACCTGCTTGGGCGGTATGCCGAAATCGCGCCGCACGATGCGTTCCAGCCGTCGCTGTTCAGAGCTGCAATGCCGGGCCAGTGCCGCGATGGTGATCTCCGGGTTGGTGAATGCCGCCGCTTCCACACAGGTAGAGACCGAATCAGGGTCAGGAGCGCCGCGCTGGGCAATCAGGCGGCGCAAATCTGCCTCCATCGCCATGCACCATTCTTCGGGCGATGCATCTTCGGCGAACAGGCTCATCCAGCGAGCGCTGCTCAGCCCAATGGTTTCGAGCGGGGCGATCCTGTCGCACAATACGTCTATTGAAGGGACGCCAAGTGCGGTGCAGGCTCCGGGTCTTATTGATAGGCCGACACTGGTAAAGCTGCCCGTCACGGTGATTGGCATGCGCCGGGTGTTCGGGCCGAAGAACAGGGCGGCTCGGTCCATCTGCATCGGACCATCAGCCGTCTCGGCTGTCCACGAACCGCGCAGCTGGATGCGCAGCATTGCCGTGTCGTTCAGAATGCCGCAGGCCAGCTGGTAGTCAGACGGAGCATCGACAATGGTGACATATAGTCGTCCGATCCACGGCGCGAGGTCTGCTGCCGGCGCGCGGCTGTAGGAGATCGGCTGTCCATCACGCGTCGCGGCCCCGGCCGAGGCAATTGCGCGGTCTACCGCAGGTCTGCTGCTCCTTGCCATTGCGCGCCCCCAATTCGTCGTCGTAACGGGCAATGCCTGCCCTGCGCCCGGTTTAGCTACCTCCCTGCCGCCCAGATGTGCGCGATATCACTATCGATAAGCACAGGGCCGTGGTCTCTCCAAGGCTGCAATGCTCTGCAGGGATTGAGTGCGCAGGCACTACCCTTGACCGGACCATGCGCCGGGGGGCATTGCATAAGAATGACAGACTTCGAACGGGATATCGCCCTTGCCATGCGCCTTGCCGATGCGGCCGGCGCGGCCATTCGTCCCCACTTTCGCAGCGGCCTCGTGGCGGATCGCAAGCCCGATGCCTCGCCGGTCACGTTGGCGGACCGCGCGGCGGAAGAGGCGATGCGCACAATCCTCAAGGCCGAAGCTCCGGAAGACACAGTAATTGGCGAGGAAATGGGTGCGACGCCCGGCACCTCACGCCGCAGCTGGGTGCTGGATCCGATTGACGGCACCACTGGGTTCCTTGCCGGACGTCCGCTGTTCGGCACATTGATCGCGCTGGTGATCGAAGGCTTCCCGGTCCTGGGCGTGATCGATCAGCCGATACTGGGTGAACGCTGGCTGGGCGTGGTGGGCAAGCCAACCCTGTTCAACGGCAAGCCGGTGCGCACGCGGCCCCTCGCGCTGCTGTCCGACGGTGCATTGGCGACGACCGGGCCGCATTATTTCGACGATCATGACGGTCAGCATTTCATGGGCCTTGCGGCCCAGACCGATCACAAGCGCATGGTCATGGGCGGCGATTGCTACAACTATGCCATGCTCGCCATTGGCCAGCTGGATGTGGTGTGTGAGGCGAACCTCAAGCTCCATGACTGGGCGGCGCTCGTGCCGATTGTCGAAGGTGCGGGCGGCACAATGGCGGACTGGAACGGCGAACCGCTCCATGCGGGCTCTGACGGTCACGTCATCGCTTTGGGCGATCCGGCGCGGTTGGACGATGTCGTCGAAGCGCTTGCCTGCCATCACTGATTGCCTGGTTGCGGACGATGGACTGGCCGCGGCGGCTGTTCTTCTATGGCACGCTTACGCACGAACATGACAATGGGCTGACCCGCACTGTGCTGCCACAGCTCGGGGGCGTGGCCCGGCGTGGATGGGTCCAGGGCACCTTGCGGCTGATTGCGGACCCCGAAGGCATCTATCCCGTGCTTGTCCCCGGCAGGGGGCGGGTATGGGGCTGGGTCTATGGCGGATGCCGCCCGGTCGCGCGCGAGGTGCTGGCGGCGCTCGATGCATGGGAAGGGTTTGATCCACAGCGACCACGGCGCGGTGAGTACCGCCGCTCTCGTGTCACCGTCCGCACCCGCAGCGGACCAGTCTGCGCGCAGGCTTATCTGCCCAACCGCCGTGCGCATTCAGGGCTGACACCGGTCCCCTGCGGCGATTTCGCCGCCCATGCCTCGGCGCTCGGTCTTGGCGTGCTGGCAGAGTAAACCGATCCGCAGTGGGTTGCATTCAGGCGGCGCTGCCCCTAATTCCTGACCACAGCATCAAGAGTTGGGGGCGACGCCCCAACGCCAACCTGCCGGTTACCGGGCAAGGTGGCGCCTCCGTAAAGGAGGGATGTGGCCGGTCCGGCAACGAAGCGGAACCATGGCTGCAGGCGTCATTCCCGAGAAGGTTTATAGAGGGGTGACGACCAGTGCCGATCCGGATTGCCGACAATCTTCCCGCTCGCCGCACGCTGGAGGCCGAAGGCGTGATCGTGATGTCAGAGACCGAGGCTGCCCGGCAAGACATCCGCCCGCTGCACATCGCGCTGCTCAATCTGATGCCGGACAAGATCACGACCGAGACGCAGATCGCCCGCGTGCTGGGCGCTACGCCGCTGCAGATCGAGCTCGAGCTCGTGCGCATCTCGGACCATGTCAGCAAAACCACTTCGGCGAGCCACATCGCCTCGTTCTATCGACCGTGGGAGGAAGTTCGTGGCGAAAAGTTCGATGGCCTCATCATCACCGGCGCACCGGTCGAGCAAATCGCCTTCGAGGAGGTGACCTACTGGAACGAGCTGTGCCGCATTTTCGATTGGACGCAGACCCACGTTCACCGCACCCTTACGCTGTGCTGGGGCGCGATGGCCGGCCTTCAGTACTTCCACGGTGTGCCCAAGCACGCGCTGGCTGAAAAGGCGGCAGGAATATTCAGTCATACCAATCGCGCCCCCGCCAGCCCGTGGATGCGCGGCCTGCCCGATAGGTTCGATGTGCCGGTCTCGCGCTGGGCCGAGGTGCGCGCCGAGGATCTACCTGCCGGCCGAGGCCTTGCCGTGCTGGCAGACAGCGATGCGAGCGGCCTTTGTCTGGTTGACGATCCGGCCCACCGCGCCGTGCATATGCTCAACCATCTGGAATACGATACCTTGACCCTGGCGAACGAATACGCGCGCGATGCCGGCCATTTTCTGCCCAAGGGCTACTTTCCCGGTGACGACACTTCGGCCGCCCCTTGCAACACCTGGCGGGGTCATGGCCACCTGTTCTACGGCAACTGGATCAACGAGACCTACCAGACGACCTCGTTCGACCGCGCCGAGATCGGGGCGGGCTAGCCTTCACGCCGCCGCATTCGCTTGCCTTTTGCGCCGCGCATGACTAACGGGCGCACCTTCAACGGATGCGGTTGAGTCTCTCGAGGAGAGATTCTGTGCGACCGGCCTGGCTGTAAGGGCTGCCACGGCGGGTTTGACGCATCGAACATAAGGAGACGAAAATGCCCAAGCTCAAGACCAAGAGCGGTGTGAAGAAACGCTTCAAGATCACCGCTTCCGGCAAGGTTAAGCACGGCGTCGCCGGCAAGCGCCACCGCCTGATCAGCCACAACGCCAAGTACATCCGCCAGAACCGCGGGATGGACGTGATCTCCGACGCCGATGCGAAGGTGATCAAGAAATGGGCGCCCTACGGGCTGAACTGAGGAGCGTTAGACCATGAGCCGTATCAAACGGGGTGTTACCACCCGCGCCAAGCAC
>CANFIV010000099.1 GCA_947446935.1 Sphingomonadaceae bacterium
CAGGGGAGAGGGCTGGGAGAGGGGGCCGCCGCGCACTGCTTGGTGTTGGTGGAGCAGTTGCACCAGCAAATAGAGGTGCCTCCGGAGGTTACAGTGACGGGTTCAATATCCCCCCAATGTGCTTGACAGGGCCAAACCCCGCACAAACCACTTTCCTACAGACACCCTCGGCGCGCATGACGGCCGCCGCTCTTTGAATCGTGGTTCTGCAAGGCCGCACCGCTGCCCTCCCCTCCTCGTGGCCTGTTGGCAGGGAGGTCGGGTCAGTGTGTCTGGCAAGACGTTTCCAACACACACATGTCTGCGACGTCCGTTTGTGCTGACGGATATCAGGGATATTATGCTTTAAAATCAGTTATTAAAAACCGAATGACCGGAAACCAAGTTTTTGCTCTGGACCGTGTCAACTGTGTCAACCTCCTGCCCTCAACTCCAGCGCGCAATGGGCTCTCCCCAGACCTCGTCATTCCCGCGCAAGCGGGAATCGAGAGCGGCAGTCGCTGCGTGTGCGGGACTGGCTTCCCGCCTGCGCGGGAATGACGAGGGGTTTTGGGTTGCCGCCGAGTTTGGGGATGCAAGGGCGATGGCCCTTGCGCGCCGGAGGTTGATTCCCGGCGTTGCTTTGGGCGGACCTGCGCCTCCACCACCTGCGGTGGTACCCCTCCCCGTTTCGGGGAGGGTGAGATCAGCGCGGCAGTTCGGTTGTGCCCATCAGGGCTTCGTCCACCGCGCGAGCGCATTGGCGGCCTTCGCGGATGGCCCAGACGACAAGGCTTTGGCCGCGACGCATGTCGCCGCAGGCGAAGACGCGCTCGTTGCTGGTGTGGTAATCGGTCGTGTTGGCCTTGACGTTGCCACGCGCATCGAGTTCGACGCCGGCCTGTTCGAGCAGGCCCTGCTTGCGCGGGCCGACGAAGCCCATGGCGAGGAAGATCAGGTCGGCGGGGATGACGAAAGTGCTGTCCGGCACTTCTTCCATTTTGCCGTTCTGCCATTCGACGCGAACGCATTCGAGGCCGGTCACGTCGTTTTCACCGAGCACGCGCTTGGTGAGCACGGCGAATTCACGCTCGACGCCTTCTTCATGGCTGGACGAGGTGCGCAGCTTGAGCGGCCAGTTGGGCCAGCTGAGCGCCTTGTCTTCCTTTTCAGGCGGGCGCGGCATGATTTCGAGCTGGGTGACCGAGAGCGCGCCCTGGCGGTTCGAGGTGCCGACGCAGTCCGACCCGGTGTCGCCGCCGCCGATGACGACGACATGCTTGCCGGTGGCGGTGAGCGTGCCGCGCGGGGCGGCGCGGATTTCGTCGTCACCCGCGACGCGCTTGTTCTGCTGGGTGAGGAATTCCATGGCGAAGCGCACGCCGGGCAGCTCAAATCCGGGGATGCCGATGGGGCGCGGGTCTTCCGCGCCGCCGGAGAGCACGACCTTGTCGAAGTTTTCGAGCAAGCTGGCGACCGACACCGTGACACCGACTTCGACCGAGGTGCGGAATTCCACGCCTTCGGCCATCATCTGGATCAGACGGCGGTTGATGAGGTGCTTCTCAAGCTTGAAATCGGGGATGCCATAGCGGAGGAGGCCGCCGACGCGGTCCGACTTTTCGAACACGGTGACCGAGTGGCCCGCGCGCGCAAGCTGCTGCGCGCAAGCGAGCCCGGCCGGGCCGGAGCCGACGACAGCGACAGACTTGCCCGTCTTCTGCGCGGGAACCTGCGGCTCGATCCAGCCTTCCTTCCACCCGCGATCGACGATGGCGCATTCGATCGACTTGATGGTGACCGGCTGATCAATGAGGTTGAGCGTGCACGACGCCTCGCACGGGGCGGGGCAGATGCGGCCGGTGAATTCCGGGAAGTTGTTGGTCGAATGGAGATTTTCGAGCGCGGTGCGCCACTGGTTTTCGTAGACCAGATGGTTCCAGTCCGGGATCTGGTTGTTCACCGGGCAGCCGTTGTGACAATAGGGAATGCCGCAATTCATGCAGCGCGCCGCCTGCCCCTTGAGGCTGGTGTCATCGTGCGGGATGACGAACTCGCGGTAGTGCTTCAGACGCTCCTGCGGTGCGTCGTAGGAGCGATCCTTGCGATCGATTTCGAGGAAGCCGGTTGCCTTGCCCATTGCTTTGATACCCTAGATTTATTCGGCTGCGACGCTGGCGGCTTCGGCGCGCTCGGCCTCAAGCTGGCGCAAAGCGCGCGCATAATCGCGCGGCATGACCTTGACGAAGCGCGGCAGCGCCTCGGCCCAGTTGTCGAGCAGCGCGCGTGCATGCTTGCTGCCGGTGTAGAGATGGTGACGCTCGACCAGGATGCGCAGACGCTCGGCATCATGGCGGAGCATATCGCCCATGCCATAGTCGGCCACATCGACGCCGCGCTGCTGCGGGCGGCCCGTCCCTTCGTCCTCATCCCACTCGGTCGAGACCGGGCCGACATCGACCATCGCGAGGTTGCACAGCGCGATGAAGCTGCCTTCCGGATCATAGACATAGGCGACACCGCCCGACATGCCCGCGGCGAAGTTGCGCCCCGTCTTGCCGAGCACGACGACCACGCCGCCGGTCATGTATTCGCAGCCATGATCGCCGGTGCCTTCAACCACCGCGATGGCGCCCGAATTGCGCACCGCGAAGCGTTCGCCTGCCACGCCGTTGAAATAGGCCTCACCCGCAATCGCGCCATAGAGCACGGTGTTGCCGACGATGATGTTCTCGTTCGCCGCGCGCTCGACATGTGCGGGCGGGCGCACGATGACGCGGCCGCCGGAGAGGCCCTTGCCGACATAGTCGTTGGCATCGCCTGTAAGGTCGAGCGTGACGCCGTGCGCGAGGAACGCACCGAACGACTGCCCCGCCACGCCCGAGAGCGTGATGTGGATCGTGCCCGAAGGCAAGCCGCGGTGGCCGTGGCGCTTGGCCACTTCGCCCGAGAGCATCGCGCCGACAGTCCGGTTGACGTTGCGAACGGGGCTTTCGATGCGCACCGCCTCGCCGCGCTCGAGCGCGGGTTCGGCAGCGGCGATCAGGGTGTTGTCGAGCGCAGCATCGAGGCCGTGATCCTGCGTACCGCTCCAGCTGAGCGTGGTGCCGGGGGCCGGTTCGACGCGGTGGAGCAGGCGTGAAAGATCGATACCGCGTGCCTTCCAGTGGGTGATGGCTTCGCGGGTATCAAGGCAATCGACCCGACCAACCATTTCGCCCACGGTGCGGAAACCAAGCTCGGCCATCAAGGCGCGCAGCTCTTCCGCCACGAAGAAGAAGTAGTTGATCACATGCTCGGGCTGGCCGGTGAAGCGCGCGCGCAGCACCGGGTCCTGCGTTGCGACACCGACCGGGCACGTGTTGAGGTGGCACTTGCGCATCATGATGCAGCCGGCAGCGATCAAGGGCGCAGTGGCAAAGCCGAATTCGTCCGCACCAAGCAGCGCCGCCACGGCAACGTCGCGCCCGGTGCGGATGCCGCCATCGGCCTGCACCGCGATGCGGCTGCGCACGTTGTTGAGCAGCAGGGTCTGCTGGGTTTCGGCAAGACCGATTTCCCATGGAGTTCCCGCATGGGTCAACGACGTGAGCGGCGATGCGCCGGTGCCGCCTTCGTAGCCCGAGATCGTGACGTGGTCCGCCTTGCACTTCGAAACACCCGCCGCGACCGTGCCGACACCGACTTCGGAGACCAGCTTGACCGAGATGCGGGCCTTGCCGTTCACATTCTTGAGATCGTGGATAAGCTGGGCAAGATCCTCGATCGAATAAATATCGTGGTGCGGCGGGGGCGAGATCAGGCCGACGCCCGGGGTCGAGTGGCGTGTGCGGCCGATGACCTTGTCGACCTTGTCACCCGGCAGCTGGCCACCTTCGCCGGGCTTGGCGCCCTGGGCCATCTTGATCTGGATATCGTCGGCGTTGACGAGATATTCGGTGGTGACGCCGAAGCGGCCCGAGGCGACCTGCTTGATCGCAGAGCGCATCGAATCGCCGTTGGGCATGGCGACGAAGCGGTCAGGCTCCTCGCCGCCCTCACCCGTGTTCGATTTGCCACCGATACGGTTCATCGCAATGGCGAGCGTGGTGTGCGCTTCACGGCTGATCGAGCCGAACGACATCGCACCGGTGGCGAAGCGCTTGACGATCTCGCTCGCCGGCTCGACCTCCTCCAACGGCACGGGCGCGCCGACGGGCTTGAGTTCAAGCAGGCCGCGAATGGTGAGCATGCGTGCGGACTGGTCGTTGATCGACTGCGCGAAATCGCGGTACTTTTCGGGCAGGTTACCACGCACCGCGTGCTGCAGATTGGCGACGTTGTCCGCCGTCCACGCGTGCTCCTCGCCGCGCAGGCGCAGCTGGTACATGCCGCCGACGTCGAGCATCTTGCGGTACACCGGGCTGTCGCCATAGGCCGTTGCATGGCGGCGCACCGTTTCCTCGGCGATTTCGGTGAGGCCGACGCCTTCGATCGTGGTGGCGGTGCCGGTGAAGTACTTTTCGATGAAGGCCGATGAGAGGCCGACCGCATCGAAGATCTGCGCGCCGCAATAGGACTGGTAGGTCGAGATGCCCATCTTGGACATGACCTTGAGCACGCCCTTGCCCACCGCCTTGATGTAGTTCTTCTCCACATCATAAGTCGAAAGCGGCAGATCGCGTGCGATGCGGATCGATTCCAGCGTCTCGAACGCGAGGTAGGGGTTGATGGCCTCCGCGCCATAGCCCGCGAGCACACAGAAGTGATGGACTTCGCGCGCTTCGCCGGACTCGACCACGAGGCCGGTCTGCATGCGCAGACCCTGACGCACGAGGTGGTGGTGCACAGCGGCGGTGGCGAGCAGCGCCGGCATGGCAATGCGGTCCGCATTCTGCGCGCGGTCCGACAGGATGAGAATGTTCTTGTCCGCCAGCACAGCTTCGGTGGCGGCCCAGCACATTTCCTTGATCGCCATTTCTAGACCCGCAGCGCCGCTGGCGGCATCCCAGGTGGTGTCGATCGTGGCCGTGCGGAACGCGCCATCAAGCGCAGCCTCGACCGAGCGGATCTTGGCGATATCGGCGTTGGTCAGGATCGGCTGATCGACTTCGAGCCGCTTGTGCGTTCCGGCATCGTGGCCAAGCAGGTTCGGGCGCGGGCCGATCATCGAGACAAGGCTCATGACCAGCTCTTCGCGGATCGGATCGATCGGCGGGTTGGTGACTTGCGCGAAGTTCTGCTTGAAATAGTCGTAAAGCAGGCGCGACCGGTCAGACAGCACCGCAATCGGGGTGTCGGTGCCCATCGAGCCGAGCGGATCCTCGCCGTTGATCGCCATCGGTTCGAGGAACTTCGAGATATCCTCTTGCGTGTAGCCGAAGGCCTGCTGGCGATCGAGCAGCGCCTCGGTGGTCACCGGCAGCGCGGCCTGCTCGGGCTCCACGACAGCGAGTTCCTTGAGCTTGTACTGCGCGGCGGCGAGCCATTCCTCGTAGGGGTAGTCCCCGGCGAGCTGCGCCTTGATCTCTTCGTCTTCGATGATCCGGCCCTGCTCGAGATCGATGAGCAGCATGCGGCCCGGCTGGAGCCGCCACTTGCGCACGATGTCTTCCTCGCGGAACGGCAGAACGCCGCTTTCGCTGGCCATGCAGATAAGATCATCGCGCGTGATCGAGAAGCGCGCGGGGCGCAGGCCGTTGCGATCGAGCGTCGCGCCGATCTGGCGGCCATCGGTGAAGGCGACCGCAGCGGGGCCGTCCCACGGCTCCATCAAAGCAGCGTGATATTCATAGAACGCGCGGCGCGCCGAAGACATCAGCGGATTGCCGGCCCAGGCTTCCGGGATCAGCATCATGACCGCGTGGGCAAGGCTGTAACCGCCCGCGAGCAGGAGTTCGAGCGCGTTGTCGAGGCTGGCGGTGTCTGACTGTCCGTGGGGGATGATCGGCCACATCTTGTCGAGATCGGGACCAAGCAGCTCCGATTCCATCGTGCGGCGACGCGCGTTCATCCAGTTGACGTTGCCGCGCACGGTATTGATCTCGCCGTTATGGGCGATGAACCGGTAGGGGTGCGCCAGCTTCCAACTGGGGAAAGTGTTGGTCGAAAAGCGCTGGTGGACGAGGCCAAGCGCCGAAACGCACAGAGGATCGCGCAGATCGTCG
>CANFIV010000100.1 GCA_947446935.1 Sphingomonadaceae bacterium
CTCGTCGCGGCGGATGCTTCTGCGATTGCCAATTTCAAATTCGGCGCCGTGGTCGACATGGTCGAAAGTCACGGTGAGGTCTTCGGGCCTGAGGCCGTGCATGCGCAGCGTGTCCACGCGCATATATTCCAACCAATTATCCGCAGAGGAGGGCATACCGATGTAGCCCAGTGCCTGCGAGGTACTGTCGACTTGATCGTCGAACTTGCCCTTCGGGAACATGGCCAGCTCATGCAGATAGTCGGCAAGCCATGGCGCGTCGTGCGGGATGAAAACACGGCCTGCCTCGATGGTCGGTGTCTGGGCCGCCATGCGCATAACCTTGTCGCCAAGCGGCTTGACCGGAGTAATCCGCGCGAAGCCTTCGCGCTTGAGCTCCTGAATGAGTTGAATGCCGGATGAGGCGTCCTCGATCAGCACGATCCCTGCGCGGAATTGCTCGGCCATTTCGCGCAGCTTGCGCTTGAGTTCGGGATACTCGAGCCGGACGCGGTAGACGTGGAGGAGGAAAATCTCCTTCTTGTAGGTTAGAGGAGCAGGATGCACGGGGGCGGATCTATCGCGCCGAGGCCAAGCGCGGGCTGGCGGTGACGATATTCGGGCTTCAGCGCAGAGGGAGGTGCCTGGGATCAACAAGCGGATGCAGCCTGGCGTTCAAGGAGGTCATGCCTTTGCATCCTCACCCGCGAAGATCGCCCGCCCCGCAATGAGCGCGGCGATGGCGCCAAACAATTGCGCAGCGACGAAGGCGGGAACATCGGCGGGGGCAATCCCGGCGAACGTATCGGTGAGCGCCCGGGCCAGCGTGATGGCGGGATTGGCGAAGCTGGTCGAGGAGGTGAACCAGTAGGCCGCGACGATATAGAGAGCGACGGCTGCGGGCACGCCTTGCGGACGGTGGCGGAGCGTGCCGAGGATCACGAACACAAGGCCGAAAGTGGCGATGAATTCGCCCGCCCACTGACCGGGGCCGGTGCGCACCTTGGTCGATAGTTCGAGGATGGGGTGGGCGAACATGAGGTGCGCAGCCCAGACACCGGGAATACCACCGATGAACTGGCCGGCAACGAGGCGCAGTGCCGTGGCCGACGAGAGATCGCCGCGAAGTCGAAACACCATCGTCACCGCCGGATTGAAGTGCGCCCCGGAAAGCGGGCCGAGCATCCCGATCAGGACGTAGAGCATGGCCCCGGTGGCGATCGTGTTGCCAAGCAGTGCAACCGCGACATTTCCTCCCGCAAGCTGCTCGGCCATGATGCCCGAACCGATCACGGTGCAGAACAGGAAGAAGCTGCCGATTGCCTCAGCCCAGAAATCGCGGTTCATGCCGCGATGTCCATGTGGCCGATCACGGCAAGGAGATCCTGCAACCGGGCGGGCTCCATGGTCTCGAACGGTGAGGCGAGCAGTGCGCGAACCCGGACATTGAGCGCCTGCCACGTTGCCTCGAAGGCCGCGTCGACCGCTTCGTCACCGCCCTCGACATCAGAGGGATCGGGCAGGCCCCAGTGGCCCTTGACCGGCGCGCCGATGAACACCGGGCAGGCTTCCTGCGCGGCGTTGTCGCAGACCGTGATGGCAATATCGATCCGGGGCGAATCCGGTGCGGTGAACTCGCTCCAGCTTTTCGAGCGGAACGGTGCCGTGTCGATCCCGCGGCGCGCCAGCAGGCGCAAGGCGCCGGGATGCGGCACACCCTTGGGCTTGCTCCCTGCGCTGTAGGTGCGCAGGCGACCTTCGCCGAGCTTGGCGAGAATGGCTTCGCCCAAGATCGAGCGGGCCGAGTTGCCGGTGCAGAGCACCAGCACGCCGGGCAGTTGATCAGTCATGCGAGTTCCCCCTTGGAATTCCTAGCAGTCGCACATCAGGGTGATGTCCCTGAGCGGTGCGCAGATTTCGGTCGATCCGCCGCAACAGTCCTCCATCAGGAACTGAAGCAGCGCAGTCATGTCGGAATAGCGCACCGAATAGATCACCGACTTGCCCGCCCGACGGCTCTCGATCAGCCCGGCATGGCTGAGAATGGCGAGGTTGCTGGACAGCGTGTTCGGCGGCACTTCGAGGCGGCGAGCAAGCTCTCCTGCGGCGATGCCTTCTGCGCCTGCACGCACCAGCAGGCGGAAAGCTTTGAGGCGTCCGTCATGCGCAAGGGCCGATAGGCCGGCGACAGCATCTGTCATTTCCATAATTCAGGGATATTGGAAATGTTGGGCTGCGTAAAGCCCACTGAGCTCGGGTAATGGCAGAGCCGGGCGCCGACCGGTTCGCTTCGATATGTCCGGGTCTGGTCGTGAGCGAACCGCGTGTAAAGCGTCGGAACCTTGCCACGCTTCCGGGGCTTCACGACATCAGGCCTCTTGTCAGCGCCGCGTTTATTTCCCGCACACTTGGCGGAGGCAGCCTCTCAGCCAGCGGTGGACAGGGTCAGCGTCCATCCGGGGATGCCAGACCATCGAAACCGTGAACTCGGCCGCCGCAAACGGTAAGGGAAAGGTGTTCATGCTCGACGACTTCTCGCGCTACATCATCGCGTGGAAACTGTGCACCAACATGTGCGCCGAGGATGTCACCGAAACGCTGGATATGGCTTTGGCCGCCTCGGACTGTGACAAGGCCACGGTGCTGCACAAACCCCGGCTGCTCAGCGACAACGGCCCCAGCTACATCGCTGGCGAACTGGCCGAATATATCGAGGCCAACAAAAAGAGCTATGTGCGCGGCGCCCCGATGCACCCGCAGACCCAGGGCAAGATCGAACGCTGGCACCAAACCCTGAAAAACCGCATCCTGCTGGAAAACTACTTCCTGCCCGGTGACCTTGAGGCCCAGATCGAGGCCTTCGTCGAGCACTACAACCACCAGCGTTATCACGAGAGCCTGAGCAACGTGACGCCCGCCGACGCCTACTTCGGCAGGGCGGCATCCATCCTCAAACAGCGCGAAAGGATCAAGCGACAGACCATCGAATATCGGCGCTTGCAACACCGCAAGCTCGCCGCATAAAATCCAACCCCAGACGAGGACCGCCCTCCGCTAATTTACGCCGCGATCTGTGCCGAATGTTCTGACGACGGACAGGCGGAACAAACCGAAGCGACAAGGATTGGCGAACGTGACCAGACTGCATCTCCACCCCGAACGACATCTCGTCTCGCGCATTGGCTGGTTGCGGGCCGCCGTGCTCGGGGCCAATGACGGGATTGTCTCGACCGCAAGCCTGTTCATCGGCGTGGCCGCAGCTTCAGCAAAGCCTGGCGATATCTTGATTGCTGGCTGGGCTTGTCGCGGGCGCGCTGGCGATGGCGCTGACTGCCGGGATCGGCAATCTGGTCGGAACGGCAGTAAGATGGGCCAGACTGTTCCGCAATGAGCAGCCTGCGCACCAGCTTGCTGATCCGCGAGGTCATTCCCTTCGCGCTCATGTTTGCCGGGCTGGTTGCGACAGCGCTAGCTGCCGATGCGGGGCTGCATCTTGCGGGTGCGGTCTGGATCGGCCGCTATCTCGGCATTCCGGGCGTACTGCTGATCCTCGTTCACGCCGGCATCCATTTCAACGCGCTGCTCGCGTGGCTGGCGGTCGCGGCCATGCTGATCAACGTGGCGAGCGGCCTCACCGGCAAGTACCTGATGGGACCCTCGCGCAAGCGGCTGGCCGCAAACCGCGCTCAGCTGCTTGAGGCGAGGCTTCCCGATGGAGTGCTGGACGAAAGGTTGTACTTTGACAGCCTGACGTATGACCTCGTCAAATCCTGGCGGGTCGTCCATCTGCCGATCACACCCGCGACTTTGCCTTGATCGGGCCGCACAAAGCGGCCTGCGCCACTTGCCACATTGGCGGGAACACCAGCCGCTACACTTGCTTTGGTTGCCACCAGCACCAGCCGGACCAGATCCGCGCGCGCCATGCCGAGGAAGGCATTCGGGACATCAGCAATTGCGCCTCCTGTCACCGGAGCGGTAAGGGCGAAGGCGAAGGACGCGGGAAAGTGGGCCATGACGACTGATCGCATCATGCCGGGCGGACTCGATCCTGCAGAAGCCGCCGCGCGTCTAGCTGCCGAGGGCCCCAACGCGCTCGCGCACGCCGGGCAGCGCTCGGTGCTAAGGATCGCGCTCGAAGTGCTGCGCGAGCCGATGCTTGTGCTCCTGCTGCTGGGCGGCGGCGCATATCTGCTACTGGGAGACCTCGCCGAAGCGTTGATCCTGCTGGCCTTCGCTACATTTTCCATCGCCGTCACGGTGGTGCAGGAGACCCGCACCGAACGCGTGCTCGAAGCCTTGCGCGATCTTTCGGCACCGCGTGCGCTGGTCATCCGGGGCGGTGCGCGCCTGCGGATTGCGGGCCGCGAGGTCGTGCGCGGCGATCTCATTGTGCTCGAACAAGGTGACCGGATCGCCGCCGACGCGCGGCTGGTTGAGGCCCACGATCTGCAGGCCGATGAATCGTTGCTCACGGGCGAATCCCTGCCCGTCGGCAAGGTTGCGGCGAAAGAGGAAACCGACGAGCCCGCGCCGCGTCCGGGGGGTGATGGACTGCCATTCCTCTATTCCGGCTCGCTCGTTACGCGCGGAAGCGGGCTCGCACGCGTTTTGGCCACCGGGCCGCGCAGCGAGATCGGGCGGATCGGCCAGTCGCTCGCGGGTCTTGAGACCGAAGCACCGCGCCTCCGCCGCGAGACCACGCGAATCGTGACCTGGTGTGCAGTGGGTGGCGGTGCGGTCGCGCTCTCGGTCGTTCTGCTGTTCGGCCTGCTGCGCGGCGGGTGGATCGAGGCAGTGCTCGCCGGGATCGCCATTGGCATGTCGATGTTGCCCGAGGAGTTTCCGATGGTCCTCACCGTGTTTCTCGCGATGGGCGCGTGGCGGATCGGTAAAGTCGGCGTGCTCACCCGCCGCGCTGCCGCGATCGAGACTTTGGGGTCAGCCACCGTGCTGTGCACCGACAAGACTGGCACGCTGACCGAAAACCGCATGTCAGTGGCTGCGCTGTGGCTGCCCTGTGGAGAGACCTTTGCACTAAAACCGGGCATTGCGTTGCCAGATAATTTCCACGCGCTGGTCGAAACGGCAGCGCTCGCCAGTGCCGAGACGCCAAGCGATCCAATGGAAATCGCGCTCCATGGCGCGCGCGGTGCAGCCGGACCGCTGACCGAAGCCAACGGCAATCTGGTGCAGGCCTATGCCTTGCGCCCGGAATTGCTAGCGATGTCAAATGTGTGGGACGATGGCGAAGAACTGCGGCTCTCGGCGAAGGGCGCGCCGGAAGCCATCGCCGGGCTCTGCCGCCTCTCTGATGCCGACCATGCAGCGATGAAAGCGGCGGTCGAGGCCATGGCGAAGCGTGGCATCAGGGTGCTTGCCGTCGCCACCGCCGCTCCGCAAGACCGCAACTGGGCCAAGAGCCAGCATGACTATCACTATACGCTGACCGGGCTGGTCGGACTCGCAGATCCGCTGCGTCCTAGCGTACCTGCCGCCGTCGCCGAATGTCGCAGCGCGGGCATCCGGGTCGTGATGATTACGGGCGATCACGCGGCCACCGCGCGCGCCATCGCGGCCGAGGCAGGGATCGCTGATGGCGATATTCTGACTGGTGATGATCTCGCGGCACTCGATGATGCTTCACTGGTGTTGTGCCTGAAAACGGTCACCGTGTTCGCCCGGATTATGCCCGAACAGAAACTGCGCATCGTACAGGCGTTCAAGGCTGCGGGCGAGGTCGTTGCCATGACCGGCGACGGGGTGAATGATGCGCCTTCGCTCAAAGCCGCGCATATCGGCGTGGCGATGGGCCAGCGCGGTACCGACGTGGCGCGCGAGGCGGCGGCGATTGTGTTGCTAGAGGACGATTTCGGCGCGATTGTGCAGGCAGTCAGGCTCGGGCGGCGGATCTACGACAATCTGCGCAAGGCCATGGCCTTCATTTTCGCGGTGCACGTGCCGATCGCGGGCCTCGCGCTGATCCCGCTGCTTTTCGGGATGCCGCTGTTGTTCGGGCCGATCCATATCGCGCTGCTCGAAATGGTGATCGATCCCGTCTGTGCGCTGGTGTTCGAAGCGGAGGAAGACGAGGCCGATATCATGGCGCGCCCGCCGCGTGCGCC